>JAIFMA010000160.1 GCA_020048795.1 Rhodoferax sp. | reverse complement strand
TCAGGCTGACCGAATACCCGGCATTGCCGTTGTCTTCTACCTGACGCCATGCAACCGTCATGTCGCGTTGGGGCAACTGCCCCATGGCGGGCAAGGCAACCATCGTGGCAAGGAGTGCCAGCGGCGGTAGTAACTTGAGATAGTGGCCGTTCATGAAGAAGACCATTGTTTCACTGCTGGACCGATCTGCCAAGCCGAAAATCCTTGCCGGTTCAGATAACATGAACACAAGTGCACTCAGCGGCCATCGTCAATTCACGGACACTCATGGTTCATCGGGCGTTGTTTGTCAGAACCGAGGCAGATGGGGCATTCATCCAAAACAAGGCCGTGTCATTTGCGTCTGCCGCGCATGAACGGCTCAAGCGACTCAAACATGACATTGACAACACCGCGCAAAGTGATTTTTGACACCGATCCCGGTGTGGACGATGCCATGGCGCTTTATTACGCCCTTGCGCATCCAGACCTTGAGGTGATGGGCATCACCACAACCTTTGGCAACGTCTGGGTCGATCAGGCAACCACCAACGCGCTGTACCTGTGTCACCTGACCGGACGCACCATTCCGGTGGCGCAAGGGGCTGACAGACCGACAGTCAAGACGGCTGAAGCCCCCCCGGATTTCATCCACGGCACCGATGGACTAGGCAATCTGCCGCAACGCTCGGCAGTTCTGGCCCAGGCGGACCCGCGCCCAGCCGCCCAATTTATTGTGGATATGGCGCGTCAGTTCCCGGGTGAGATGACGCTGGTGGCGGTTGGACCGCTGGGTAACTTGGCCGCAGCACTGCAGTTGGCACCCGAACTGCCCACTCTGGTGCACGAAGTCATCCTGATGGGCGGCACCGTGATCGAGTCCGGCAATGTGTCCCCGGTGGCTGAAGCGAATATCTGGAACGATCCGCATGCCGCCGATGCCGTGTTCACCGCAGGCTGGCCGCTGACCATGGTCGGGCTGGATGTCACGCATCAGGTCATTTTGCCACTGGCCTTGTTTCAGCAGCTTGCCGCCCACCACCAGCACCCCGCCACGGACGCGCTGGCGCATGCGGTGGCGTTTTATAGCGACTTTTACCGCCAGCACGACCCGCTGCTTGGCCAGGCCATAGGCTGTTACGGTCATGATGTGCTGGCGTTTGTGGTGTTGACCAACCCGGAACTGTTTACGCTGCAGACCGGTCGCGTACGGGTAGCCGTCGACGGGCTGGCGCAAGGCCAGACCATGATGCAGCGCAAGAAGGTAAGCTACCCCCAGCAAGGTTGGCACGACGACATCCCGCACACCCAGGTTTGCCTGGCGGTGCAGGCGCAGGCCTGTCAGGCGGTCATTGAACACACCCTGATGCGCCCTTGGCTAGGTGCGTCAAAGGTGCGCTGAAATTACACCGTGTCGGGCACACTGGGCAAACCCGCCAGCGCCATCGCCAACTCGCTTTCTTCATATTTTTCGTCGGTTAATTGACCGGCAAAATACTTCTGGTAAGACATCATGTCGAAGTGGCCATGTCCGCACAGGTTAAACAAAATTGTCTCTGACTTACCCTCGGCCTTGCAGCGCAGTGCCTCGGCAATCGCGCCTTTCACGGCGTGGTTGGCTTCCGGGGCGGGCACAATGCCCTCGGCGCGGGCAAACATCACACCCGCCTCAAAACATTCAACCTGGTTGTAGGCCACGGCCTCGAGCAGGCCGAGTTCCTTGCAATGCGACACCATGGGTGCCATGCCGTGATAGCGCAGCCCTCCGGCATGAAAGCCGGGCGGCGTGAACTGGCTGCCCAACGTGTGCATTTTGGTCAACGGTGTCATGTGGCCGGTGTCACCAAAGTCATAAGCGTATTTGCCCCGCGTCAGTGACGGGCAAGCTGCCGGTTCGACAGCCACGATGCGCGGTTTTGGGCCGCCACGCAAGCCATGGCCAATGAACGGGAAGGCGATGCCGGCAAAGTTGGAGCCGCCGCCAGTGCAACCCACCACCACGTCAGGCCAGGCATCAGCCATTTCCATCTGCTGCATGGCTTCCAGGCCAATGATGGTCTGGTGCAGCAAGACATGATTGAGCACCGAGCCCAGCGCGTATTTGGTGTCTTCGCGTTGCACGGCCAATTCAACGGCTTCCGAAATGGCAATGCCCAGGCTGCCCGGATGGTCCGGATTCTTGGCCAATACCGAGCGACCATAAACAGTTTCGCTGGACGGTGAGGCCACACATCGTGCGCCATAGGTCTCTATCACCGCGCGACGGTAGGGTTTCTGGTCATAAGAGACGCGGACCTGGAACACTTCGACTTCCATGTCGTAGAGCGAGCCAGCAAACGCCAGCGCGGTACCCCACTGGCCCGCGCCGGTTTCGGTCACCAGGCGCTTGACCCCGGCCTGTTGGTTGAAAAACGCTTGTGGCACGGCGGTGTTGGGCTTGTGGCTGCCGGCCGGGCTGACACCTTCGTACTTGTAAAAAATCTTGGCTGGCGTGCCAAGAACTTTTTCAAGACGGTGGGCCCGGAACAGCGGGGCCGGGCGCCACAGACGGTAAATGTCACGCACCGGCTCAGGAATTTCGATCTCACGTTCGGTGCTGACCTCCTGCATGATCAAGGCCATCGGGAACAAGGGTGCCAGGTCATCGGGCCCGACCGGTTGCAGGGTGCCGGGGTGAAGCACGGTCGGCAAGGGCTTGGGAAAGTCGGCCTGAAGGTTGTACCAGGCCTTGGGCATCTGGTTTTCGTGCAACAGGAATTTGGTTTGTTGGCTCATGAAGAATCCTCAATACGTTAAAACACTAACACTTAAACTTTTGGCCGGCGAGTATGCCCTTGAACCCGGCATCAAGTCGGCTGGGGTCGGCACTAGAAATTGATGGTTTTGACACCGTTTGCCGTACCCAGCAGGCACACCTGAGCCTTCTGAAAAGCAAACACCCCCACCGTCACCACGCCGGGCCATTGACTGACCTGCGATTCAAACGCCAGTGGGTCAGAAATCTGCAGCCCCACAACATCCAGAATATGCTGTCCGTTGTCGGTCACCAGGGCTGCACCGTCTTTCAGCCGAACACGCGCTTGCGCGCCCATGGCAGCGAACTGCCGCACGATGCGCCGGGTTGCCATCGGAATGATTTCCACGGGTAGCGGGAACCTGCCCAAGGTCTGCACCAGCTTGGATTCGTCGGCAATACAAACAAACTGACGCGACTGAGCGGCCACGACCTTCTCGCGTGTCAGTGCGGCACCACCACCTTTGATCATGTAACCCTGGTGATCAACCTCGTCGGCGCCATCGATATAGACCGACAACTGGTCAATTTCAGAGCAATCAAACACGGCAATGCCCAGTGCCTGCAAACGCCTGGTGCTGGCCACTGAGCTTGACACCGCGCCCTTGATCTGGTCTTTGAGGGTGGCCAGCGCGTCGATGAACTTGTTGACCGTGGAGCCGGTGCCAACACCCACAATTTCGCCGGGCACCACATAACGCAGCGCCGCTAGGCCCACCAGGGTTTTCAGCGCATCCTGAGATAAAGCGGCTGGTCTGGCTAAGTGGGGGTGTGTCATCTGGGAAAATCCGGTAAATTGATCTGCTGAATAACAGGAATTATCCAATGGCACTTGTCCCCTACGCGCTGGCCCGACCCTTTTTATTTGGCTTGGACCCCGAAGTGGCGCATGAACTGACGATTGCTTCACTGGCGCGCACCCAAGGTTCCCCGCTCAAGTGGGCTTATGCCAGCACGCGCGTGGATGATCCGATAGAAATCGCTGGTCTGAGTTTCCCCAACCGGGTCGGACTGGCGGCCGGGCTGGACAAGAACGCCTGCTGCATCGACGGCCTGGGTGCCATGGGTTTTGGTTTTGTGGAGGTCGGCACCGTGACGCCGCTGGCACAGGCTGGCAACCCGAAGCCGCGCATGTTTCGCCTGCCCAAGGCCCGTGCCCTGATCAACCGCCTGGGTTTTAATAACCAGGGCCTGCAGGCCTTCATCACCCATGTCAAACGGTCAAACTTCTATCAGCGCCGACTGGAGGGTGACAACCAGGAAGCGCCCATGCTGCTGGGTCTGAATATTGGCAAGAACGCCGCCACCCCGATCGAACGTGCTACCGACGATTACCTGACTTGCCTGGACGGTGTTTACCCCTATGCCGACTACGTCAGCGTCAATATATCGAGCCCCAATACCAAAAACCTGCGCAGCTTGCAAAATGACCAGGCGCTCGATGCCCTGCTGGGAGCGGTTTCCGAGCGGCGCGAGTTATTGGCACAAAAGCTTGGCAAACGTATTCCGATTTTTCTCAAAATAGCCCCTGATCTGAACCCTGATCAGATCGGCGTGATGGCCCAAACCCTCAAGCGCTACGGCACCCACAGCACCGGCCGGGTCAATAACGCCTGGGGCGTGCTCGCCACCAACACCACTTTGAGCCGCGATGCGGTGGTCGGCATGGTTCATTCACAGGAGGCTGGTGGACTCTCGGGCGCGCCCTTATGGGCCATGAGCAACCAGGTGATCACGCAACTGCGCGCCAGCTTGGGCCGGGACTTTCCCATCATCGGGGCCGGGGGCATCATGAGTGCAGCCGATGCGATCGGCAAAATCAGGGCCGGTGCCGATGTGGTGCAGATCTACACCGGTCTGATTTATCAGGGGCCGGGGCTGGTCAAGCGTGCTGCACTTTTGATCAAAAACACCTTCTAGCCCTTGTGCTGATTGCCCTACAAGCTCCTTAATAGATAGCATCAAAGCATGCTGGCAACATACTTTCCAATTGCCAGTGAACTGGTCAAGCCGGGTGATTCAATGCCAAACAGGTTGACCAGACCCGGCACCCCATGGGTTGGCGGCCCTTGAATCAGGAAATCAGCCGCTACCGCCTGCGGGCCACTGATCTTGGGCCGGATACCGGCATAACCAGGAACGA
Source organism: Rhodoferax sp. (assembly GCA_020048795.1). Taxonomy (GTDB): domain Bacteria; phylum Pseudomonadota; class Gammaproteobacteria; order Burkholderiales; family Burkholderiaceae_C; genus Rhodoferax. The sequence continues at coordinate 1,774 of JAIFMA010000160.1, read as the reverse complement.
GCGCACCCTGTTGCAGGCCTGGCCAGTACTTGCGCACCTCAGCGTAAAAAGCCTCGCCCCGCGCCGGATCGACACTCAGGTCATCGGGTGAGTCAACCCACTGCACGTCAGGCCCGAACTTGGCCTGTCCGCCCAGATCCAGCGTCAGGTGCACCCCCAAACCGGCAGGTTCTGGCACCGGATAGATCAGGTGCGAGAAGGGCGCCCGCCCGGCCAGCGTGAAGTAGTTGCCCTTGGCGAAAAATGCCTGCGGTACCTGCTGCGGGTGAAGGCCCTTGAAGCGGCTGGCCAACTCTGGTGCCTGCAAGCCGGCAGCGTTCACCAATACCTTGACAGCCAGCCGGGCACCCTCAGAAGTTTCAATTTCAATAGCGCCTTGTGCATATTCCATGAGGGATACAGGCGATTTAAACACCAAAATACCGCCCGCGCGCTCGATATCACCCTGGAGGCTGAGCATGAGTGCGTGGCTATCAACAATGCCGGTGCCCGGAGACAATAAGGCCGCCCGGCAGTGCAACTGCGGCTCCATACCAACGGCCTGCGCCTGACTCAGCAGGACAAGATTTTCCACGCCGTTGCGCGTGGCCTTCTGCTGAATCAGCTTGAGTTGATCCACTTGTGGAATCGAAGTGGCGACAATCAACTTGCCGCAGCGTCGGTGGGCAATGCCGCGCGCGGTGCAGTAATCGTAGAGCATGCTCCTGCCCTGCAAACAGAAGCGGGCCTTGAGACTACCCTGCGGGTAGTAGATGCCTGCGTGGATCACCTCGCTGTTGCGAGAACTGGTGCCGGTGCCAATCGTGCTGGCGGTTTCCAGCACCAGCACCTCGCGCCCGGCCAATGCCAGGGCCCGGGCCACTGCCAGACCGACCACACCGGCACCCACCACAACGCAGTCCACATGATCCATAAACTATCCTGATCCAGTCTCGATACACCTCATTCCATTTCTAAATCATCCGTGTCGTTGTTGCTTCGCCCTGTCGTACGTCAGCACTGCCTGCGGCTTCGCGCCTAGACACAAATGATTTGGAAATGGAATCAGGCAACTCGCCCGGTGGGCGAAACAATACGCTGACATCATGCCGCATTACTGGCAATTATCCGGAAGTTTCCACGCCGGATTGATCTTGGACCCCAAGGCGTCGCTGCAACAGTGCACTGCTGGTGGTGTACTGCAGCACACCTGAATCATCCGGATTGATCAGCTTTCCCGCAGCAAAAGCGGCCAGCGTGGCCTCATGAAAGCCGCAGACCAGCAACCTTTTTTTGCCCGGGTAGCTGATGATGTCACCGACCGCAAAAATTCCCGGTTCGCTGGTGGCAAAGCTGTCAGTGCTGACGCACAACTGCTTGCGCTCCATCGCCAATCCCCACTGCGTGATCGGCCCCAGTTTGGGGCTGATCCCCGAACAGACCAGTAGGACATCGAGTGGCAAGGACACCACCTGAGCGTGCGGGGTGGTGACCAGAACAGCGCGCAGACAGCCCTGTTCAGTCTGAATACCTGTGATCTGGCCGGTTTGAAAGCGGATGACCCCGGCTTGACGCAGCACCGCAAAACGTGCCAGGTCATCGGCGCCGGCCTGCAGCACATCGCGCCGATGTACCACCGTGACGCTGCTGGCCCGTGCCGGGCCGACCTCGGTCAGCGCGATCGCATGGGCCACGGCCACAGCCTCGCCACCGGCAATCACCACATGCTGATGCAAAAACGCCGACGCAGGCCGGGTCTGATAAAACAACTGCTTTCCGGCAAAAACAGCCAGAC
>JAIFMA010000243.1 GCA_020048795.1 Rhodoferax sp. | reverse complement strand
TCGGCGTTTTGCTTGACGGTGGCACTGAGCTGCTCCATGCTGGCAGCGGTTTGTTGCAGCGCACTGGCCTGGCTTTCGGTGCGCGCCGACAGGTCGTTGTTGCCCTGGGCTATTTCGGCGCTGGCGGTGGCCACCCCTTCTGAGCCCTGGCGCACCTGGCCGACAATGCGGGCGAATTTGTCGCGCATCACGGCAATGGCCTGTAGCAGGCCGGCTTGGTCGGGGTGCTTGATGACAATGGCCACCGACAGGTCGCCATCAGCAATGCTTTGCGTGATCTCGGCGGCATAAGTTGGTTCACCACCGAGCTGGCGCAGAATGCCGCGTGAGATCAGAAAACCAATCGCCAGCATGGCGGCCACCAGGATCAGCGTGCCAACGGCAAAACCAAGCGCCCGCTGCACCATGACCGCATCGACCGTATCAATATAAACGCCCGAGCCGATGATCCAGCCCCAGGGCGCGAAACCCTTGACGTAGGAAATTTTTGGCACGGGGTCAGGCTGGCCGGGCTTGGGCCACATGTAGGGTACATAGCCGCTGCCTGTGCTGCTGGTTTTGACCGCTTTGACCATTTCGATAAACAAATGTTTGCCGTCCGGGTCCTTGTTTTCAGTCAGGTCTTTGCCATCAAGTTCGGGCTTGATCGGATGCATCACCATTTTGGGATGCATGTCATTGATCCAGAAATACTCACCATTACCGTAACGCAGGGCACCGATGACCGACATGGCCCGCTGTTTGGCATCGGCCTCAGATACCTTGCCATCAGTCACCATTTTCTGGGAGTGCACCAGCATGTCATAGCCAATTTCAACCAACTGCTTGACGCCGTTTTGATGCCAAGCACCGCACTCAGCGTCAGCAGGGCCAGACGGCGGCCGACCGGCATGGAAGACAGATTAAACATGTTGAGTCCTTCGACTGATGGATATTTCGGAAACGCCCCGCCTTGCAATCAAGCAACGGCACCCCCCTTGGCGAGTTTTGGCAATTGCCTGACAAACAACATAGCTTGTCACCAAAGCCTGTTCTCTGGAGTCAGGAAAACCCTGACCAGGACACAAAAATTTGTGAGCACTTGTGGTACCTCGTAGTGCGTTTCATCATAACGATGACATGGCATCGCGTCTTTTCCGGTCTGGCGTTGTTGCTTCGCCTTGCGCTGACCTGGCCGACCCATCAGCGCTTGCAACCGATATTCATCCCCGCAAGGCCTGCAACTCGGCAATCGTGATGTGCAGCCGGTTCGACAAATTGCGCGCCACCGCCTGCAAAATCACCAAGGCCAGGGCGCTGTGCTGTTCAGCCAGCTTGTTGAAGCCCTCGCGCGACAGGGCATAAACCTCGGTATCGGTCAGTGCCACCGCATTGCCGCTATGGCCTTCGGGGTCGAGAAAACCCATGGCACCGATGATGGTGCCGGGCCCGGCGGTGGACAGGTGGTAATTGTCCTTCTTGTGCAGTGGCAAGGTGATCTTGACGCTGCCGCGGCGTACGATGAACAGCTCGCTGTCGGCCACGCCGGCCTTGAAGACTTTTTTGCCAGCCTTGATGCTGCGTGGCTCTACCGCTGCCTCAAGTGCTGCCAGTGCTGCGGCCGGCTGCCCCGCCAGCAGGGGCAGATCGCACAACATCAGCGCTTGTGCCTCGATCGGTTCCGGCTGTGCGTTTGGCGAGTGCTGGGCTTCGACCCACTCCAGTGCTTCGTCGAGCTCACGAAAGGCGAAGGCCTTGCTGTTGCGGTGCACCACCCCGGTCTCTTTCAGGAAACGTTTCATCTTCAGCCCGCTGGGCAAACCCTTGGGGATGTCACAAAACACCAGGTAACCGTCGTGCTCTTCCAGCCGGTCTTTGATCTGCTCCAGCACATGGGTGGCCGTGACATCAAGCGACTGCACCCGGCGCATGCTCAAAATGACGAATTGATGGGTGGCTGTTTCGGGTTCCAGCGCCTGGTGCAACTGATTGGCCGTGCCAAAAAACAGGCTGCCCTGTAGTTCAAAAACAACCATCGATGGAAAGCCGGACTCGAGGCTGGCCGGATCTTTGCCAAAGCGGGAGTTTTTCGAAAACATCTGGCTGCCCTCCATCCGTCTGTGGATCACCGAGCTCTTGGTCTGCTCGCGGATAAACAGCAAAATCGCCAGCGCCACACCGACACCTGAGGCGGCAATCAAATTGCCAAACAGTGCCACCAGAATCACCGACAAGATCACCAGGAAGTCGAGCCGGGTTGCCCGGCTGTAGAAGAACTGCAGGCTGTGGCGGTCGATCATGCGCGCACCGATCACCATCAAAATCGCTGCCAGCGCGGCCACCGGGACCCAGGCAATCAGGGGCGACAACAACAAAAACGCCAACAGCGAAAAGCCGCCAGCCAGCAGTCCGCTGCGCCGGGTGGTACCGCCACTCGAAAGATTGACCAGCGAGGCACCCATGGTGCCCGCGCCTGGCACGCCGCCAATCACCGCCGAGGCGATATTGCCCAAGCCCTGGCCGATCAGCTCGCGGTTGGAGTCATGGCTGGTGTTGGTCATGGCATCAATCACGACACAGGTTTTCAGGGTGTCAATGGACAGCAACACCGCCAGTGTCAGGGCGGGTACCAGCACCTTGACCACGGCCTCAAGCCCCAGGTTGCGCAGCGCCAGCCATTGCTCGCGGGCTGACTCCAGCAAGCTGACATCGCCCACCCCAAGCGAGCCGATCAGCAGCGGATTGTTGACCGTGCTCAGCAGCGCCGGGTTGACCAGACCCAGCGCCAGATAGCAGCCAACGCCGGCCAGCAGCGCCACGATCGCCGCCGGCACCGCGCGGGTCAGTTTGGGCGTGAGCAACATGGTGGCCATGACCACCGTGCCAACCACCAGGCTTTGCCAGGCCCACAACGAGGGCGACAGCACGGCCCTGACCCATTCGGTACCGCTGGGTGCCCCCAGCCATTTGGGAATCTGGCTACCAATGATGATCAGGCCGACACCGCTGAGGTAACCGCTGACCACGGGAAACGGAATGAATTTGATCAGGCGCCCCACCCCGACCAGACCCAGTCCGATCTGGATGCCACCCGACAGCAAACCGATCAGCGCCAGCATCAACACCACCGCCGGTGCCGTGATGCCCTGTTGCGTGAAACTGATCGCCAGTGCGGAAAGCACCGCCGCCGCCGGAGCGCAAGGCGCGGAGATCAGGCGCTGGCTACCACCAAAAGCCGGCGCCACCAGGCCCAGCGCGGTGGCACCCAGAATACCGGCCATGGCACCTTGCGCCGCCAGTGTGCCACCCAGCGGGGCAAAAATGGTCACCCCAAAGGCAATCGCTGACGGCAAGGCCACCAACATGGCCGCCAGGCCACCCCAGATGTCGCCGACCCATGGATTTTTCACCGCCTTGGGCGCTGGCGCGTCAGGTGCAACCGGGGTGTTGTCAGTCATGGGCTCAGATCTGGTGGTGTGGTTTGACCCATTTTCGTCGCATATTGGCCACAATCTGGCATTGTGGACAGGCGATTTACATCGCCATGAGGCAAGCGCTGTGCGTTGGCCCGGGTGCCAGGGTGACCTGGTGCGGCCCGGCGTTGCAGGTCTCGACGCACAGCATGCCCGGCTACCCGCCTGGGCGGGCGTGACGGAAAATCAGCGCCTCAAAAACATTGAAAAATCGGGCTGTAGCACCCGTCCGGTAAGCGGTAGAAGCTATTGTTTTTATAGTTTTTGGGGGCTTCAAATTCCATTCCATGGGTGGGTGTTGGGTGCCACCCTGAGCGGCTGCCTGGCTGGCCCGCATAATTCAACCCTGCCCAGGAGTTGCCATGCCGATTTATGAGTACGCCTGCCGCGACTGCGGCCACCAGTTTGAAGCACTGATTCGTTCCGACACCACCCCAGAGTGTCCCAGTTGCCATTCATTGCAGCTCGAAAAGCAATTGTCGGTGTTTGCCACCACGGCCTCGTCGGCCACTGCTGCGCCAGCCATGCCCAGCGCCTGCGCCGGCTGTGCGCATCCGGGCGGACCGGGTGCCTGTGCCTTTAACTGACCAGCGGCGGGCGTGAGCACGGCGGTTGATGAAATCACGCTACGCCCGTGCCTTCCCGTTGCTGTTTGTGCTGCTGTGGTCAACCGGCTTTATCGGGGCCCGGCTCGGCCTGCCGCACACTGAGCCGCTGACTTTTCTGTTCATTCGTTACCTGGCAGTCATTGCGCTGATGACGCTGGTGGCGCTGGTTTCGGGCGCGCGCTGGCCAGATCGGTCCATCGACTGGCTGCACATCGGCGTGGCCGGGCTGCTGGTGCATGGTGTTTACCTGGGCGGGGTGTTCATGGCCATTTCCCGGGGCCTGCCGCCTGGCGTGGCCAGTCTGGTGGTGGGTGTTCAGCCGCTGTTGACCGCCGTCGGTGCCGGCTGGCTGCTGGGTGAAACGGTGAGCCGACGTCAATGGATTGGGTTGCTGTTGGGATTTTTGGGCGTCAGCCTGGTGGTTTATGGCAAGGTGGGCACAGGTTTTGGCATCGATGCCCTGCTGCCTGCGCTTTTGGCTCTGCTGGGCATCACCGCCGGCACGCTGTACCAAAAGCGCTACTGTGCCGCCTTTGACTGGCGCAGCGGCGCGGTGGCGCAGTTTCTGCCCACCGCCTTGGTCACCGGCGTGCTGGCGTACCTGACCGAGAGCCTGCGGGTGGACTGGACCGGCGAGTTTGTGTTTGCACTGGGCTGGTTGGTGCTGGTGCTGTCGGTCGGTGCCATCAGTTTGCTGAACTGGCTGATTCGCCACAGCGATGCCGTCAACATTGCCAGCCTGTTTTACCTGGTGCCGCCAAGCACAGCCTTGCTGGCCTGGATGCTGTTCGGCGATGTGTTTTCGGGCATCGCGCTGGTGGGCATGGCCGTTGCCGTTGCAGGGGTTTACCTGGCGCGCAAATGAACCCGCCTGAACCCGCCTGACAGGCCAGGCTGCCAGCCGAAACAGCAAGTGCAGGCACACGAAGGGCGAGCCGTCTTACCTGGCTTTGGGCCAAAATAGGCCATAAGGAGATTTAATGAACGCACCACTATCCAACACCGTTTTGAACACGCCCGCAGCCTTGCGCCAGATCAACAGCGCATGGGACGACGACATCGTGCGCCAGTTGACCGACTACATCGCCGTGCCGGCCAAGTCGCCCATGTTTGACCCCGACTGGGCGCAGCATGGCTTTATCGACGCTGTGGTGCGCAACGCCGCTGATTGGGTGCTGGCGCAAAAGGTGGCCGGGCTGACGCTGGAGGTGATCCGCCTGCCTGGGCGCACGCCAGTGCTGTTCTTTGAGCTGGCAGCGTCCACGGGCGCTTCACAATCAATAGCTGGTAGCGCAGATTCTATAAGGGCTACAGGCCAAAATGGCCAAACAGTTCTGATGTACGGCCATCTTGACAAACAGCCGGAATTCAGCGGCTGGCGCAGCGACCTGGGGCCGTGGACGCCCAAATACCAGGACGGCAAGCTCTATGGTCGGGGTGGTGCCGACGATGGTTACGCCATTTACGCCGCCATCGCCGCCATCCAGGTGCTGAAAACCCAGCAGCTCGCGCACCCGCGCATCGTCGGCCTGGTTGAGACCTGCGAGGAAAGCGGCTCCTACGATTTGCTGCCCTACATCGATGCCTTGAAGCCGCGCCTGGGCGATGTGGGTCTGGTGATTTGTCTGGACTCGGGTGCCGGCAATTACGACCAGTTGTGGCTGACCAGCAGCCTGCGCGGCATGGCCAGCGGCGTTTTGAGAGTCGAAGTGTTGACCGAGGGCGTTCACTCTGGCGATGCCAGCGGCCTGGTGCCATCGAGCTTTCGCATCCTGCGCCATCTGCTGGACCGGCTGGAAGACAGCGCCACCGGCCGCTTGCTGCCCGAGCAGTTTCATTGCCAGGTGCCAGCCGAGCGCCTGGCGCAAGTCCAGGCCACGGCCGATATTTTGGGGGCCGAGGTGTACAAGCGCTTTCCGTGGGCCCATGCCGACTGCGGTGGCGCCTCGCAAAGCATGTTGCCCACCACCACCGACCCGTTGCAGGCGCTGCTCAACCGCACCTGGATGCCGACCTTGAGCGTGACCGGGGTAGAAGGTTTACCCGACCTGGTCAATGCCGGCAATGTGCTGCGGCCCTATACCGCGTTCAAGCTCAGCCTGCGCCTGCCGCCGCTGATTGATGCGGCCAGCGCGGTGGCCCAGCTCAAAACCCTGCTCGAAGACAACGCACCGTACCAGGCCAAAGTGACGTTTGAACACGCCGCCGGTGCCACCGGCTGGAACGCCCCCAGCACCGCGCCGTGGTTTGAGCAGGCCTTGAACGCGGCTTCGCAAAGCTGTTTTGGCGCGCCCTGCGGCTACATCGGCCAGGGCGGCACCATTCCGCTGATGAACATGCTGAGCAAGGGTTTCCCGAAAGCGCAAATGATGGTCTGCGGCGTGCTGGGCCCCAAAAGCAATGCGCACGGGCCTAACGAGTTTTTGCATGTGCCGTATGCCAAAAAGCTCACAGCGGCGGTGGCGCAGGTGATCGCAGTTGCGGCAGTGCACTGAACCCAAGCCAATATGTTAAACGTCACATGCAGAAAAAGTGACTGTATTTCATTGGGCATCAATAATGTTTAATGTGGCACAATATTGTTTAATGCCATTTTTAATATTCAAACATGACTACACCGCTTGAAGTTGGCCCGCAGGGGCGCGTTGTCATTCCGGCGGCTATCCGCAAACAGATGGGGATTGAAACCGGCTCGACCCTGGTGGCGAGCGTTGTAGACGGCAAACTGGTGCTCGAAACCCAGGGACAGTTGTTGAATCAGTTTTACAGCCGCTTTGCGCAAGCCAGAATGCAGCCTGATTTGGCCGTCGCCGATGCCCTGATTGCCGAGCGCCGCACCGAGGCGGCGCATGAATAAACCCACGCCGGTGGTGGTGCTGGATGCCTCGGCACTGCTGGCCAGTGCGTTTGGTGAGCCGGGCGCGGACCAGGTGCGGGCCGAGATTTCTGGTGCGCTGATCAGCACCGCCAACTGGTCCGAGTTTGTTCAAAAGGTGTTGCAAAACGGCATCAACACCCAGGGTATGCGCGCCGAGCTTGAGGGCGCTGGGCTGCGCATCGTGCCGGTAACGGTGCAGCAGGCCGAAACCGCTGCCGGGTTATGGCCCACAACCCGGCCCCTGGGCTTGTCGCTGGCAGATCGCCTGTGCCTGGCCTTGGCGTTGGCGCAGCCGAGCCGGGTGTTCACGACAGACCGGGTCTGGACGCAGCTGCCTGCCTTGCCAGCCCTCGAAGTGGTCTGCATCCGTCCGGCCCAGGTGCTGCACCAAGACACCGCCTGAGCCACACACATCGTCGCCATCAATGCGCGCTGTGCCAGGGGTCAAGGGTTTTCAAAGTTTTTCGGTCTCGCCGCTGCGCGGTTGCCATTTCATCAAGTGCGACTCGATGCGCCCGACCAGGCTGTCAAGCGCCAGCGCAAACACCGTCAGCACCACAATGCCGGCCATCACGGTGTTGATGTCAAAGCTGCCCTCGGCCTGCAA
>JAIFMA010000258.1 GCA_020048795.1 Rhodoferax sp. | reverse complement strand
GCGTGGCTCAAGGCCCTGATTGAGCGCGGTGGCCTGTCCCAATTCGTCGCTCATGTGATGCCAGCGTTCAATCTGGCGGTCGGCCACGCCTGGCAGAACGGCCAGTTGGGTGTCCACGCCGAACACGACTACACCGAGACCCTGCGCCAGGTGGTGACACGTGCGCCGCATGCCCAACTGCGGCTGGCCGGTGCCGATGTCATCGACCTCGGAACACAATTGCCAGCGACCGAAATCATTGGTGCCGTGCACAACTTGCTGACATCGGTGGTGGACCTCTCCATCAGTGCCTGCCTGGGCACCCGGCGGGCGCAAGACTTTTTGCAAGCCTTGAAGCCCGGGCTGCCAGCGCATTGCGTGCTGTGGGTTGGTGGTCAGGGCTGTGCCGCCTTATCGGCCGGAGCCTTGCATGGCTGCGAAGTATTTGACGACACGTCAAGTGCCGTGCGGCGCTGGCAAGGCATCGCGGTAGCCCTCCAGATTCAGCTTTGAAAGACCGTTCTTGCTTCACTATAAATAGCTGCCAGCACTTACACAACAAGGGCTAAAGGTCAATTTGATGAGGAATTCTTTATTTTCCTGACCAGTGCCGTGGTCGAGTAGCCGGCAACAAACGGCAGGGCCAGCGCGCGCCCACCCCAGGACAACACCGCTGCGGTCTCGGCCAGTTTGCTCATGTCGTAGTCGCCGCCCTTGACCAGAATATCCGGACGAACCAAGGTGATCAGTTCCAGTGGTGTGTCTTCATCAAACCAGGTCACGCAGCAGCAGCTGGCCAGTGCCGCCATCACGCAGGCGCGGTCCACCTCGTTGTTCAAGGGGCGATCTGGCCCTTTGCCAAGGCGTCTTGCCGAGGCATCGGAATTCAGTGCCACCAGCAGGCTCGCTCCCAGGGCTCGGGCCTGCTCCAGATACATGACGTGGCCCCGGTGCAACACATCAAAAACGCCGTTGGTAAACACCAGCGGACGCGGCAACTCCAACAGGCGTGGCACCAAATTGGCAGGGTCACACAGCTTCTGCGTCAAATCAAGTCTTTGAACACGATCTGCAAAGCCAGAAAAAAGAGCGTTTTCATTCATGTGTTGGATGCTATCAGCCCACGGAGCGGGCTTATGCTGTCCTTCGGGAGTCGGGAATTACCCAAGTACCGCAAGTCGTCATCGCGAGCGTAGCGCGGCGATCCATTTTCTCCGGGTGCCGACATGGATTGCCGCACCTCGCTCACCAGGACCGTGCTGGTACTTTTGTATCTTCTGTTTCCGTGCGGGGGCAAGCAAAAATAACTGGAACCGTGTGCCCAAAGCTGGCGAGCCAAACGTGCAGGTCATTTGTGGACAAGCCCTTCATCTACCGTTCAGGCAAATTGGCATAATCCAACCCTACTATGAATCTGGTTCCCGTCAATATAGATGCCATCATCATTGGTCATCCATTGCCCTGTGCTTTGCGTGACGAAGGCGGCGTTTTGCTGGCCAGCCAGGGTTTCATGGTCAACAATCGGCAAGACCTTGAGCTGATGGTCGGGCGACGCAGCCAGATTTACATCGATGCCGGCGAGTCAGACAACTTTCGCCGCGGCTATTTCAACCGACTCAACAATCTGGTGCTGGAAGACCGGGTGCTGGGGCAAATCGCCGAAGTCCAGGTTTCGCCTTACGACAACAAAAAAAGCACGTTGGCCGAGGTCAGCGACGAACCGGACTGGCTGGACTTGCAGTCACAGGCTTATGCCATGCTGCGTGACACCCACGGCGAGACCTTTTTGCCACGATTGGAGCGCTTGCAAAACGAACTCGACCGGCACACGCTGCGCAACCCGGACGGCACGCTGTTTGCCGTCATTCATCTGGCGGGAAGCGAACTGCACCGCTACAGCGCCACCCATGCGATGCTGGTCTTTGTCATCTGCAGCCTGGCTGCGCGTGACGTGCTGAAATGGCCCGCTGCCCACCTGGCCGCGATGTGCAGCGCAGCACTTACCATGAACATTGGCATGACCGAGTTGCATGATCGACTCGCCACACAAAAAAGTCCACCCACCCCGGACCAGGCCCGGCGCATCGAGAGTCATGCGGCCCGGTCCGTTGACTTGCTGCAGCAGATGGGGGTCTCCAACGAACTGTGGCTACAAGCGGTGCTCAACCACCGTGTCAATGGCCCAGGACCACTGGCCGGACGCCCTGACGGTCAGCGCATTGCCCGCCTGATTCAGCGCGCCGACATGTTTGCTGCGCGCTTGTCACCCCGCGCTTCGCGTCCACCCGAGCCACCGAGTGCGGCCATGCAGTCGTGCTACTTTGACGAGAACCGGCAAATCGATGAGGCCGGCGCTGCCATCATCAAGGCCGTGGGTATCTATTCGCCTGGCACTTTTGTCAAGCTGGTCACCAATGAGATTGCGGTCGTGATCAAACGTGGTCTCAATACCACCATGCCCCGGGTCGCGGTGCTGGTCAACCGCCAGGGTATGGCTACCGGGGAGCCGATCCTGCGTGACACCAGCCTGGCCGAGTTTCGCATCTTGGCCAGCGTGCCGCACCGTGATGTCAAGGTCAACCACAACCTGGACCGGTTGCTGACCCTGACCCGGCAGGCCGCCACCGAGCGACCTTGGGCGGGGTTGCCACGGATTTCCTGAGGCGTTTGCGCCAGGTGCCGTTGCGACCCTCTCGGTCTACAAGGCATATTTGCATCCAGCCCTTTAGCAGCAAGCGCAGACAGCTACTGTTATTGTAGCAAATCGAGCCCTGACGGGTGCGACAATGCGGCATGGACTATCTCATTGTTTCGGTTGCCAGCCTGTTTGCCGGCTTTGTCGACTCGATCGTGGGCGGTGGCGGCCTGATTCTGGTGCCAGCCCTGTTTGCCACCTTTCCCAATGCGCATCCGGCCACCCTGTTTGGCACCAACAAGGGTGCCTCGGTGTGGGGCACCGGCTTTGCCACCTGGCAATACAGTCGCCGGGTGGCATTGCGCTGGCAGGCACTGTGGCCAGCGGCCACCGCAGGCCTGCTGGGATCGCTGGCCGGGGCCTGGCTGGTGACGGTGATTGCACCAGATTTCTTGCGCAAGGCACTGCCCATCGTGCTGCTGCTGGTGCTGCTCTATACGCTCTACAAAAAAGAGCTGGGGTATCAGCACGCACCGCGCTTTTCCGGTGCAGCCGAGCAATGGACCGGTGCTGGCATTGGCCTGAGCATCGGGTTTTACGATGGGTTTTTTGGGCCTGGTGCCGGCAGTTTTCTGGTGTTTCTGTTTGTCCGCATACTGGGCTATGACTTTCTGCATGCATCTGCAGCGGCCAAACTGGTCAATACCGCCACCAACCTGTCGGCGCTGGCCCTGTTCATCGCCAAAGGCCACATCTGGTGGCATTTTGCAGTGGTCATGGCAGTGGCCAATGTGCTGGGCAGCTTGCTGGGGACGCGCATGGCACTGCGACATGGCACCGGATTTGTCCGCAGCGTATTTTTGCTGGTGGTGACGGCGCTGATTCTGAAGACCGGCCTGGACGCTTTTTCGCGCTAGAACGTTATGGTTCGACGCTGGTTGGACCTGTCATGAATAATTCAAACTTGCGGTATTCACAATCGAAGGAAAAAAGTGCCGAACTGCTGCGAATGGTGCTCGGTCACATGGGCCAGCACGATGCTGCATTCAACCCACTGACCTTCACGGTCTGGTTCGAGTATGCGGCGGGCATCAACCAGCAACTCAACCAGGCCGTGGATGAGCGCCTGCGGTCACAGCCACGGCTGGGCGATGCCGACCTGTTGAACTTGTACCATTTGGATGTCGACGAGGTGGATCCGCAAACCATGCACCGGATCGGTAATGAATTGCAGCAGGTGATGCAAACGCTAGCGGACAAGGCATCACTCACCGGCGGCCAGGCTGCCGAGTTTGGTCTGCAACTTGAAACGCTGGTCTCCGAATTGCTTGGTGTGAACCAGAAGCTGGTGCCACCGGCCGTGGCTCAGGTCATCGAGGGAACCGCCCGCATGTGCAGTTCAGCCCAGGCGTTGGAGTCCCAGGCAAAAATCAACCAGATGGAGATCCAGCGAATACAGGGCGAATTGAGCCGGGTGCGCGATGAGTCCATGCGCGATACCCTGACCCAGGTACTCAATCGCAAAGGTTTCGAGCAGAAACTTGCCTGCATGCTGGCGCAGTCGGTTGATGCCGGTCGATCAAACTGGCTGATCATGTTTGACCTTGATCACTTCAAGAAGGTCAACGACACCCACGGTCACGTCATGGGTGACCGGGTGTTGCAAGCCCTTGGGGAGGTGCTCAGAAGCTGTGTTCCAGCCGATTCGAACATCAGCGTGGCGCGGTATGGCGGAGAAGAGTTTGCCGTGATGATGCCCAACCAGACACCCGACCCGTGCAACAGGCTTGCGGAGCTGGTGCGCATCCGCACCAAGGCGCTGAAAATCCGGGGCCGGCGGACGCAGGCGGTGGTGCTGACGGTCACGGTCTCTGCTGGCATTGCAGCCATGCAAACCGGCGATGACGCACAAACCCTGACAGCCCGTGCCGATGCGGCGTTGTACCACTCCAAACAAAACGGTCGCGACCGAATCAGCGGCGACGCAGCGCACTGACGGCGGCACTCGAAGCATTCGGGGCCGGTGCCGATGCTGCGCCCGATGCCGCAGCCATCGGCCAGGCCAGCTCAGAGGCCAACCTGGGCTTGCCGGTGGGCGCGCCGGCTTGCCCCTTGCTGACAGCATTCAGGTCTTCCGGGTTGGGGTACTGGCCCAGCAGCCAATAGTCAAAAGCCCGGCGCGCAATCGGCGCTGCCGATGCCGAGCCAAAACCGGCGTTTTCGACGATCATGGCCAGCGCAATCTTGGGGTCTTCAGCGGGTGCAAACGCAATGTAGAGCGAGTGATCACGGTGACGCTCCTCCATGCGCGAGGCGTTGTATTTTTCGTTTTTCGCCAGCGATACCGCCTGCGCCGTACCGGTTTTCCCGCCGCTGAGATAACCCGCGCCCACAAACACCCGGGTCGAAGTGCCTTGCTGCGTCACCCCCACCATGGCCTGGCGGATGAAGTCCACATGATCTTGTTTGTAACCCAGGTTCTGCGCTGGCTGTGGTGGCACGGGCACGCTGACGCGGGTGCTGGCATCCTGCGTGGCGATCACCAGGTGGGGTAGGTGCTTGATGCCATTGTTGGCGACGATGGCAGTGGCCTGCGCCAGCTGCAGCATGGTGAAGCTGTTGTAACCCTGCCCAATGCCCAGAGAAATGGTTTCACCGGCATACCATTTTTGCTGCTCCGGGCGCTTGAAGTAACTGCGCTTCCAGGCCTGGCTGGGCAAGACACCACGCACCTCGCCCTGAATGTCAATGCCTGTGATCTGGCCAAAACCCAGCGGCTTCATGAAATCATGCATGGTCTCTACCCCCAGTTCATTGGCCAGCGAGTAAAAATAGGCGTTGCTGGACTCGACAATGGCACGACGCATGTCCATGATGCCTCCGCGCTCGTTTTCAGGGCTGCCAAAACGGTGGCCACCAAACATGAAAAAGCCCGGGTCATTGATCAGCGTGCCAGCCGACCGGGTGCCGGTTTGCAGTGCCGCCAAGGCCATGAAAGGTTTGAACGTGGAGCCCGGCGGGTAGGTGCCGCGCAAGGCTCGGTTGAGCAGCGGCTTGTCGATCGACTCGTTGAGCAGTTGCCAGTTTTCCTGGTCAATGCCATCGACAAACAGGTTGGGGTCAAACGTGGGCTTGCTGACAAAAGCCAGCACCTCGCCAGTCTTGGGGTCTAGCGCCACCAGCGCCCCGCGGCGCTCGCCGTACATGTCTTCGATCAGCTTTTGCAACTTGATGTCGATCGACAGTTTGACCGTGTTGCCCGGCGTGGAGGGCTGGCTGGCCAGACGCCGGGTGGCCCGCCCACCGGCCGAGGTCTCCATGGCATCCACCCCCGTGATGCCATGCAACTGCTCTTCAAAACTCTGTTCAATGCCGAGCTTGCCGATGTATTCGGTGCCGCGGTAGTTGGCAGGGTCCTCCGACTCTTCGAGTGCCTCTTTTTCAGCCGTGTTGATACGACCAATGTAGCCAATCACATGACTGGCGAGTTCGCCATACGGGTAGATGCGAAAAAGCCGGGCCTTGATATCGACACCCGGGAAACGCCAGCGCTGGGCCGCAAACCTGGCCACCTCGACATCGGTGAGGCGGCTGCGCAGTGGCAGCGACTCAAAGTTCTTGGCCTCCTCACGCAGTTTTTTGAAATGTCGGCGGTCACGCGCCGTGATGTCCAAAACCTGGGCCAGCTCGTCGATCGTCTGTTCCAGGTTGGCCACCTTCGACGGTGTCACCTCCAGCGTGTAGGCCGAATAATTGCTGGCCAAAACAATGCCACTGCGGTCCAGGATCAGCCCGCGGTTGGGCACGATCGGAACAATCGCCGTCCGGTTGTTTTCAGCTTGAGCCCGCAAATCATCATGGCGTATCACCTGCAGGTAAGCCAGGCGGGCACCGACCAGGCCAAAACACACCAGCACCACCAGGCTGGCCACCAGCACCCGCAGCCGAAAGCGCGACAACTCAGCCTGAACATTGCGGATGACCGTCATCTTGCGTCAGATCGGGCGGTTGGCATCAGGATCAGGTGCCCGCCTTTGTGGCAACAACAACAACACGCTGACCACCGGCCACAGCAGGGCCTCAATGACTGGCGG
>JAIFMA010000156.1 GCA_020048795.1 Rhodoferax sp. | reverse complement strand
CGCCTGGTGGAGCAGATGGGTGGCCAGATTGGCGTGACCAGCACCGAAGGGACGGGCAGCGTGTTCTGGATTGAGCTGATGCTGATAGGGGCACCCCAGCTCGACGATAACGTGACCGAAATGCTGTTGACACACACCGAACCCAGCGTGGACGGTGTGAGGGTGCGCACCTTGCTGTATGTGGAGGACAACCGGGCCAACATGCAGTTGGTGGAGCAACTGATTGCGCGGCGGCCCGACATGCGCCTGTTTGGCGCTGAAGACGCCATGCGCGGCATTGCACTGGCGCGTGAGCACCTGCCTGATGTGATTTTGCTGGACATCAACCTGCCGGGCATCAGCGGCTTGCAGGCGCTCAAAATTTTGCAGGAAGACCCGGCCACCCGGCACATACCGGTGCTGGCCCTGAGTGCCAATGCCATGCCCAGGGATATCGAGCGGGGTTTGGCTGCTGGTTTTGTGCGTTACCTGACCAAACCGATTCGGGTTGCTGAATTCATGGAGGCGCTCGATACCGGCTTGGCCCAGGCAGCGGTGCAGCGGCTGGCGGGTGCCGGGAAGGGCGCGTTTGATGTCTGACAAAGACGATATATTCAGGGCCCGCATCCTGATCGTGGATGACAAAGCGGCCAACGTGAAATTGCTGGAAGAATTGCTCCACGAAGCGGGTTACCACAACTTGATGAGCACACAAAACCCGGCGGCGGTGTGTGATCTGCATGCCAGTCACCAATACGACCTGATTTTGCTGGACCTGCAGATGCCGGGCATGAGCGGGTTTGAGGTGCTGGATGGGTTGAAAACTATCGAACATGGCGACTACGCTCCGGTGCTGGCCATCACCATCGAGCCGGATCACAAATTGCGCGCACTGGCGGCCGGCGCCAAAGACTTCATCGCCAAGCCTTTTGATGTCACCGAGCTCAAGACACGGATTCACAACCTGCTGGAAGTTCGCCTGAAATACCGCAAGCTGGTGCATACCGTGGACGCACTGGAGTCTTTTGCCCTGCACGATGCCTTGACTGGCCTGCCCAACCGGCGCCTGATGATGGACCGGCTCCAGCAAGCCAGGCTTTCCTCTGAACGAGGGCGCCATCACTGCGCCCTGATGTTCATGGACCTGGACCATTTCAAGCAGCTCAACGACACTCTGGGGCACGATGTGGGCGACGTGCTGCTGCAGCAAGTCAGTGCACGCCTGCTGTTGTGCCTGCGTGAGGGCGACAGCGTGGCCCGCTTTGGCGGCGACGAGTTTGTGGTGCTGCTTGATGCGCTGAGCAAGCAGCCACAAGAAGCCACCACTCAGGCCGCCGCCATCGCCGAAAAAATACTCGCCGCGCTGGGACAGACCTACAACCTGAACGGTCCCGCGTACGACAGCACGCTAAGCATCGGCGTGGTGGTTTTTCAGGGCGACGGCGAGCCCGTGGGCACGCTGCTCAAACGGGCCGATCAGGCCATGTACCGGGCCAAATCTCAGGGTCGCAACCAGATCTGCTTTTTTGACCTCAGCATGCAAGCCCAGTTGCTGGCGCAGGAAACGCTGGCCGCAGACATGCGCCGGGGCCTGAACGATCAGGAATTTGTGCTGCACTACCAGATTCAGGTGGATGTCTGCGGTACACCCGTGGGTGCCGAAGCACTGGTGCGCTGGCACCATGCCCAGCACGGGCTGATGGTGCCAGCGCAGTTTCTGCCCATCGCCGAAGAAACCGGCATGATGGTACCCCTGGGCCAATGGGTGCTGGGGGCCGCCTGTCAGCAGTTGCTGGTGTGGGCCCAGCACCCGCAAACCGCCGACTGGACGCTGGCCGTGAATGTGGGAGCCTGTCAGCTGGCGCAGGCCGACTTTGCCGCCGACGTAGCGGCTGCGCTGAACACCACCCGCGCACCCGCCAGCCGCTTGCGCCTGGAGCTGACCGACGGCACGCTGCTGGGTGATGTGGAAGATGTCATCGCCAAGATGAGCGCCGTGCAGGCCACCGGCGTGGGCTTTTGCCTGGATGATTTTGGTGCCGGATTCGCCTCGGTGGCCTACCTCAAACGCTTGCCCTTGGTGCAACTGAAGATTGACCGGGTCATGGTGCATGCGGTGCTGACCGACGACAGCGTGGCGGTGATCGCCCGTGCCATCGTCGCCCTGGGCCTGAGCATGGGCCTGCCCGTGATCGCCGAAGGGGTGGAAACCGCAGCACAGCGGGATTTTTTTGCAGGCTTGGGTTGCCACAACTTCCAGGGCAACTACATTGGGGAGGTGGCCTTACCCGCTGAAATGCTCGACAGTTATATGAATAAATGGCCTTCAGCGCTGGTAAAACATGACTAATTAGCTACATATTCAGGAGCAAATATTGAAAGCTGGTCAACCCAAGAACACCCGGGGCACAAGGCTTGATGACGCGGTGGTGTCCATCAAGGTCTTGCAGTCGCTGCGCAGGCGCGCCGAAGACAACCCCCGCATGAAGGTCGCGGTGCCGCCAGAGATCGTCAATCAGATCAAGGCCGAAGAAGCACAACTGCTGTACCACGAACTGCGGGTACACCAGATCGAGCTGGAACTGCAAAACGAGGAGCTGCGCCAGGTGCAGGTCGAGCTGGAGCGCGCGCGGGAGCGCTATTTTGACCTGTACGATTTGGCCCCGGTGGGTTACTGCACGGTCAATGAGCAAGGCCTGATTCTGGAGGCCAACCTGACCGCAGCCACCTTGATGGGCGTGTCGCGCAGTGCGCTGGTCAAACGGCCCATCACACGCTTCATGCTGGCGCATCAGCGCATCATCTACCAGCACAGCTGTCAGCAGCTTCACGCCAGTGGTCAGACACAAACCTGTGAGTTGCAGTTGGTCAGGGAAGGCGGGGCCACATTGTGGGTCAGCATGGCCATCAACGTGGCCCAGGGCAAAACCGGTGGCACAACACTGCGCGTCATGTTCAAAGATGTTTCCGAGCGGGTGCAACTGGACAACGTGCTGAAAGAAAAAAGCCTGGAGCTGGAGCGTACGCGTCAGGTGGCGGACAAGGCCAACCGGGCCAAGTCGGATTTTCTGGCCAGCATGAGCCATGAGCTGCGCTCTCCGCTGAACGCCGTGCTGGGCTTTGCCCAGTTGCTGCAAGCCAGCGCACCAGCGCTGACTGCAGTGCAGCAGGCATCCATTGATCAGATTCTGCAAGGTGGCTGGTTTTTGCTCGATCTGGTGAACGAAATTCTTGATCTTTCCAGCATTGAGGCGGGCAAGCTGGCGCTGGTGATGGCCCCGGAGCCGCTGGCAGATGTGCTGCAGGACTGCCAGAGCTTGATCGAACCACTGGCCGCCAGCAGCGGCATCCAGATCACTTTCCCCGCGTTTGACGAGGTCTGCATGGTGCAGACCGACCGCCGCAGACTCAAACAGGTGGTGATCAACCTGCTGACCAACGCCATCAAATACAACCGCCCGCAGGGCACCGTCAACATCAGCTGGCGCTTGTGCCCCGGGGGGCGTGTGCGCGTCAGTGTGCAAGACACCGGCCTGGGCTTGAGCGCCAGCCAAATGGCCCAGCTGTTTCAGCCTTTCAACCGCCTGGGCCAGGAATCTGGTTTGCTGGAAGGCACCGGCATCGGGCTGGTGGTGAGCAAGCAGTTGGTCGAGTTGATGGGTGGCAGCATCGGCAGCCACAGCACCGTGGGCGTGGGCAGTGAGTTCTGGTTTGAGCTGCTGTTGTGTGGCGACAAGCACTGAAACCACCAGCACGCCTGAATTTATGAACAAAAACCCGTTTAGCCCACGTATATAAAGCGCTAAATACTATAAATAACGTAGCATTTTTTAGAAAGAAACCCGCCATGAACCTGTCCGTTGACATTCTTTGTGCCCACATCCTGATTGTGGACGACCAGGCGGCCAATGTGCGGCTGCTGGAACAGTTGCTGGCCGACGCCGGCTACAAAAACGTCTCAAGCACCATGAAACCCGAAGAGGTGTGTGCGCTGCACCGCAACCACGGCTACGACCTGATTCTGCTGGACCTGCAAATGCCGGGCATGGATGGTTTTCAGGTGATGGAGGGGCTGAAAACCAACGCGTCTGACAGCTACTTGCCGGTGATTGTGCTGACCGCCCAACCCGGCCACAAACTGCGGGCCTTGCAGTCGGGCGCCAAAGACTTCATCAGCAAACCATTTGACCTGATTGAGGTCAAGACGCGCATTCACAACATGCTGGAGGTGCGCCTGCTGTACAAAAAGCTGGAGAACTACAACCGGGAGCTTGAAGCCACGGTGGCCGAGCGCACTGCCGAGTTGCGCGAGAGCGAGGCGCGGTACCGCAGCCTGACCGAGCTGGCCTCGGACTGGTACTGGGAACAGGACGAAAACGGCCGCTTTACCAAGGTGTCCGGCCCGGTACTGGAAATGCTGGGCATGCAGGTGGAACCATTGCACACCAGTGACAGCCCCCTGCTGCCCAGCGGCTGGGATGATGCCGAGCGCGTCAAGTTGCACACCATCATTGCAGAGCGGCAGCCGTTTCTTGACTTTGTCTTTCACCGCGACTGTCCGGATGGCAGCCAGCAGATGTTTCAGGTCAGCGGCGAGCCGATGTTTGACCGGCTCAGCCGCTTTGTGGGCTACCGGGGCATCGGGCAGGAACTCACGCCCCGGCCAGCACCATAGCCTCAAGGCCTACCCACCATGTCAATACCGAATTACCCGACGCAAAACCATTTGCTCGACGCGCTGGCACCGCAAGACTTTGAACCACTGGCAGCGCATCTGGAGCTGGTGCCGCTGGCACTTGGGCAAATGCTGTATGAGCCCGGCAGCCAGATGCGCCACGCCTATTTTCCGACCACCTCCATCGTGTCGCTGCATTACGTGACCGAATCGGGTGCCTCTGCCGAGACCGCTGGCGTTGGCAACGAAGGGGTGGTGGGCGTGTCGCTGTTCATGGGGGGTGACAGCACGCCCAGCTCGGCGGTGGTGCAAACGGCTGGCCATGCCTGTCGGCTTGACCGCAACACCCTGAAGCAGGAATTTAACCGCGCTGGTGCCTTGCAGCGCCTGCTGCTGCGCTACACCCAGGCGTTGATGACCCAGATGGCGCAGACGGCCGTGTGCAACCGGCACCATTCGGTCGAGCAGCAACTGTGCCGCTGGCTACTGCTGACGCTGGACCGGGTGCCCGGGCGCGAACTGGTGATGACGCAGGAGCTGGTCGCCAGCATGCTGGGCGTGCGCCGCGAAAGTGTCACCGATGCCGCTGGCCACCTGCAGACCCAAGGCTACATCCGCTACCGCCGTGGCCATATCGGGGTGCTGGACCGCGCCGGGCTGGCGACGCAGGTATGTGAATGTTATGGCGTGGTCAAGAAAGAGCTGGACCGGCTGCTCAGCGATGTGCACCACCGCCCGCCCGCCCGCTTGAGTCACCATGTTACTTCTTGACACTCATGTCGTTGCCCACCTTGGTCACACCCTCAATGGCGCGGGCCACCTCAACGGCGCGGTCAATCTGACCCTGGTTGTTGACAAAACCGCTGAGCTGCACCTCGCCCTTGCGGGTCACAACCGCGATGTCCAGGCTTTTGATGCTGGGATCTGCCAGCAGGGCCGTCTTGACCCGGGTGGTGACCACACTGTCGTCAGTCTCAGTGCCGACGGTGATGCTGGGTGCAGGTGCTCCTGTGGTGTCGGCTGGCTTGTTGCAGGCCACCATCGAAATCGTCATGACGCCGGCCAGGGTGGTGGTCAGAATGCGCAGGCCAAGGGGGTTGTTCATCAATACTCTCCGGTTTGAAATAGGGAACAGGCGGTGACTGTGTGCTTTTGCGACGGGTGTTTCTGTGCGTTGGCGAACCAAGGCTGCAAAAAAATGTTGCGGCCAAACGTTCGTTGGAACGCGCACAATGAACCGTCATGACGCTTGCACAACTTCCCGTCGATGCGGCCCTGGCCAGCCTCAAATCCCGGGCCGGCGGGTTGACTTCCGGTGAAGCGACCCAGCGGTACCTTGAATTCGGCCCTAACCACGTTGAGGCGGTGGCGCGTGAGCCCCTGTGGCTGAGTTTTGGCCGCGAATTCACCCATTTCTTTGCCCTGATCCTGTGGGTGGCTGCGGGCCTGGCCTGGTTTGCCGAGAGCCGCGAGCCAGGGCAAGGCATGGCGCAACTGGCGCTGGCCATTGTTTGTGTGATCCTGGTCAATGGTGTTTTCTCGTTCTGGCAAACCTACCGTGCTGAACAGGCACTTGATGCCTTGCGCCGACTGTTGCCGCAGCAGGTCAATGTGCTGCGCGATGCGGCCTTGCAGACGCTGGCGGCCGAGTTGCTGGTACCGGGTGATGTGCTGCTGCTGAGCGAGGGTGACAAGGTGCCGGCCGACTGTCGGCTGATCGAAGCCTTTGACCTGCGGGTCAATTTATCCACCCTGACCGGCGAATCCCTGCCCAAGGCACGCAATGCCGAACCCGACCCGAGTGATGCCGCCCTGAATGCGCGCAACCTGCTGCTGGCCGGCACGCTGGTGGTAGCCGGGCAGTGCCGGGCGGTGGTGTTTGCCACCGGCATGCATTCGGAATTTGGCAAGATTGCTCACTTGACGCAAAGCATTGGCGCCAGCACGTCGCCGCTGCAGCGCGAAATTGCCCGCCTGTCGCACCTGGTGGCTTTGCTGGCGAGCGGGCTGGGCGTGGTATTTTTCTTTGTCGGTCAGGCCATGGGTTTGCCGTTCTGGA
>JAIFMA010000128.1:6731-8892 GCA_020048795.1 Rhodoferax sp. | reverse complement strand
CGGGGCGATGCCAGGCCGGATTCTGACGTTGACCTGATGGTGATTGAGCAAGCACCTTTTTCAGCACAACGCAGTCGCCGTGCAGAAACTGCCCGTCTGTCGATGGCGCTGCGCGACTTTCCGTTTGCCAAAGACATCTTGCTCTACAGCCGCGACGAATTTGATTACTGGAAAGATTCCCCCAACCATGTGGAAGGTCGTGCCCAGCGTGAAGGAAAAGTGCTTCATGTCAGACGTTAAAGAGCAATAAAATTTATCTCCCCCGTTCACATTTTTTCATGGCAACAGCACAATCGAAGCAAAAGAAAGGAAGCAAAAGGGGGTTTTCCCCTTTTCAATCAAATGTCAGGTCGCAAACAGTTAAATGGAATCGCCAGAAATGCAGCGCATCAATTCAGCAGCTCTGCAGAACATTTTGCATTCTTGTCTTTAACGACCGGTCGGAATTTAATATCAATTGATCTTATGACTGGAAAAATTACTCCAGATGAATTTCGAATACCTAGGAATTTGAATTTGGTTGAGATGGTCATGGCCAACTTGCACCGCAGTTTTTCAAGATTTCCAGGAACAATTATCACCAGTGCAACACTGATGGTCGAATTCAGCTCAGAATGGAATGGTTCGCTTTTTATTAAATCATCCAAATATACGACTGTTCTGAAAGACATTAAAGGAAAAGAGTGGAAGGGAGCTATTGAATCATCTCCCCAGTTAATCTCCGACTAAAACTGCAAAAGCAAAAGAAACGGCAACAGAACGCTGATCAAAAAGATAAAAATAAATTGATATTCAATATCTCATGCTGGTGCTTGGAACTGACACCAGCACACCGATGTCTTGATTATCAGATAAAACTATTTCTGTAGCTAAAAAGGCTTCAAACGTAGCAAAAAATGCTACGTTTGAAGCGATAATTGCTACCTATGCTGACTGATCTTCTCCTTGGAAGCTACCGAAAGAAGGTGCTGGGCCTGTTGTTGTTGCATCCCGATACCGACTACCACGTCCGCGAACTTGCGCGGCAAACCAACACAGCCGCCGGCACCTTGCATAAAGAATTGGCACGCCTGGCTGGTGTCGGGCTGTTGCTGCGCAAAACCGTGGGCAACCAGGTGCGCTACCAGGCCAACCAACAATGCCCGGTTTTCCCCGAACTGGCCGGGCTGCTGCGCAAAACCACCGGTGCGGCTGAAATTCTGACCCTTGCCTTGACGCCGCTAGCGCCCGCGTTGGCGCTGATATTCGGCTCTGTCGCCAGCGGTACCGAAACTGTCACTAGCGACATTGACTTGCTGGTGATCGGTGACATCAGTTTTGGCGACGTGGTGCGCGCCACCCTCCCGGTCCAGGCCGAGTTGGGTCGCGAAGTCAACCCGGTGCTGTACAGCGTCCAGGAATTCAAACGCCGGATGGACCAACAAGACCTTTTTGTGACCGAGTTGCTGACCCAACCCAAGATATATTTAATCGGAAGCCACCATGACCTTAGCCAATTTGCTGACCATCCACCGGCTGCTGGCGTTTAGCGCCATGCCAGCGGGAGTGCAGCGCCTGCTGGCTGCTGCCACGCGCAATCTGGCAGATGCCAGGATAGCCCAGCTCAGTGCCGAAAACCGTTTTGATGCAGCCTACAAATACATCATGCAATGCGCCATGCTGGGGCTGTGGGCGAATGGCTATCGAACCTCCACCAGTCAGCCCGGTCATCACCAGACGGCTTTGCAAGCCTTGCCGCTGACCATGGGTTTGCCCAATGACGTCACCCTGCTGATGACCGGAGGCCAGGCATGACCCACAGCTTGCCGCGTTGGGCCGATCTGGCGTTGCTGCCACTGGTGAGTTTGCTGGTGGCTTTGCTGGCTGCGGGCGCGGTGGTGGCGCTGGTCGGGCAAGACCCGGGGCTGGTGATTGAAGTGCTGCTACAGGGCGCGTTTGGCACGCCACGCGGTTTCAGCTACACGCTGTATTACGCCACCACGTTTGTGTTTACCGGGCTGGCGGTGGCGGTGGCTTTTCATGGTGGTTTGTTCAATATTGGCGGCGAAGGCCAAGCCATCATGGGGGGTTTGGGCACCGGCTTGGTGGCGCTGTGGTGGTCGCCCTTTTTGCCAGCCTGGGTGATGCTGCCGCTGATGATGCTGGCCGGCGCGTTGTTTGG
>JAIFMA010000128.1:0-6717 GCA_020048795.1 Rhodoferax sp. | reverse complement strand
TGGGCACCGGCTTGGTGGCGCTGTGGTGGTCGCCCTTTTTGCCAGCCTGGGTGATGCTGCCGCTGATGATGCTGGCCGGCGCGTTGTTTGGCCTGGCCTGGGCCGCCGTGCCGGCCTATTTGCAGGCGTATCGGGGCAGCCATGTGGTGATCACCACCATCATGTTCAACTTCATTGCCAGCAGCGTGCTGGTGTATCTGCTGGTGAACCATTTGCGGCCCAGAGGCAGCATGTCGGTGGAAAGTGTCGAGTTTGCCGAATCGGCCAAGCTGCCCGGCATGCATCAGGCGCTGGCCTGGCTGGGCATCGAGTGGCCGGCATCGCCGTTGAACCTGAGCGTGTTGCTGGCGGCTCTGGCCGCGCAACTGATCTACCTATTTTTATGGCGCACGCGGGCCGGGTATCGGTTGCGCGCCGTGGGGTCGAGCCCGAGTGCCGCTGAGTACGCAGGAATCAGGGCGCGCCATCAGGTGCTGATCGCCATGTCGATCTCCGGCGCGCTGGCCGGGCTGGTGGGCATGAACGAAATTGCCGGGGTCAGTGGCAAGTTGCTGCTGGAATTTGTCAGTGGTGCGGGTTTCACTGGCATTGCGGTGGCGCTGATGGGGCGCAACCATCCGCTGGGCATTGTGCTGGCCAGTATTTTGTTTGGTGCGTTGTTTCAGGGCGGGGCTGAGGTCGCGTTTGAGGTGCCAGGCTTCAGTCGCGACATGGTGGTGATGTTGCAGGGTTTCATCGTGCTGTTCTCAGGCGCGATGACCTATGTGATTGCGCCGCTGTTGGCTAGGGTGCTGGGCTGGGTGGGAGTCCAACATGGATGAGGCGCTGTGGGGCACCATGCTGGCCTCGACCTTGCGTGTATCCACACCGCTGATCTTTTGCGCGCTGGCCGGTTTGTTTTCTGAGCGATCCGGTGTGGTGGACATTGCGCTGGAAGGCAAGATGCTGCTGGCTGCGTTTGCTGCTGGCGCTTGTGGTGCGGTCTTTGGCTCGACCACTTTGGCTTTGCTGGCGGCGATGGCTGCGGCGGTGGGCGTGTCCTGGGTGCATGGCCTGGCCTGTGTGAGCCATAGGGGTGATCAGGTGGTGTCTGGTGTTGCTATTAATATCATTGCTGTCGGCCTAACTGCCGTGCTCGGTGCAGCCTGGTTTCATCAAGGTGGACAGACCCCGCCGGTGAGTCCCGAGGTGCGCATTCAGGCCTTGATGCCTGCGTTGGCGCAAGCAGCGCGTGGCTTGCCGGTGTTGGGCACTGTGCTGGGCGACGGCGTGTTGGGGCATAACGCGCTGGTTTATCTGGCATTGCTGCTGGTACCGCTGGTCTGGTGGACGGTGTTCAGAACCCGCTTTGGCTTGCGCCTGCGCGCCGTTGGCGAAAACCCGCAAATGGTCGATGCGGCCGGGGTATCGGTGTCACGTTTGCGCTACACCGCCTTGACGATCAACGGCATGTTGTGCGGCTTGGCAGGAAGCTATCTGGTGCTGGCACAAAGTGCCAGTTTTTCGCAGAACATGACCGCAGGGCGCGGTTTTATGGCGCTGGCAGCGCTTATTTTTGGCCGCTGGCACCCGGTCAAGGCGCTCTGGGCTTGCCTGTTGTTTGGTTTTCTGGACGCTGCTGCAATTCGCTTGCAAGGAGTGCAAGTGCCCGGCATTGGCGAGGTGCCGGTGCAGGTTATTCAGGCTTTGCCGTATGTGCTGACGGTGGTGCTGCTGGCCGGGTTTATTGGTCAATCGGTGGCACCCAAGGCGCTGGGGATTCCTTACGCAAAAGAACGCTGAATCTTGGTCAACGCGAGTCATGCCATTTCTAAATCATCCGCGTCATTGCTGCTTCGCCTTGTCCTCCCAGCCCATTGCCTGCGGCTTCGCGCCCAGACAAAAACGATTTTGGAAATGGAATCAGTACACCTCGGGCACCAAAATCTCGTTGGGCACCGGTTGGCGAACATAGTCTTCATTGCGTTGGCGCGGCGGCAGCACGATGGGGGTGAACTCCACCTCTTCATAGGGTATCTGGCTGAGCAAGTGGTGAATGCAGTTGAGCCGGGCCTTTTTCTTGTCCACCGAGTTGACCACCCACCAAGGTGCCTCTGGAATGTGGGTACGTTCCAGCATGACTTCTTTGGCCTTGGTGTATTCCTCCCAGCGCTTGCGCGACTCCATGTCCATCGGACTGAGCTTCCACTGCTTGAGCGGATCGTGAATGCGTCCCAAAAAGCGCAATTGCTGTTCTTCGTCAGACACCGAAAACCAGTATTTGATCAGTTTGATGCCCGAGCGCACCAGCATCTTTTCAAACTCGGGCACCGACCGGAAAAACTCTTCATACTGCTCGTCGGTGCAAAAGCCCATCACGCGTTCGACACCCGCGCGGTTGTACCAACTGCGATCAAACAGCACCATTTCACCAGCACCCGGCAGGTGCGCCACATAGCGTTGAAAGTACCACTGGGTTTGCTCGCGCAAGTTCGGCGCGGGCAGCGCTGCCACACGGCAGACGCGGGGGTTCAGACGCTGGGTAATGCGTTTGATGGTGCCACCCTTGCCGGCGGCATCGCGACCTTCAAAACAGATCACGATTTTTTGGCCACTCTTGACAACCCAGTCCTGCAGCTTGACCAATTCGCCCTGTAGGCGAAACAGCTCACGGAAGTACAAGCGCCGACTGTCCCGGTACTCGGCAGAATCGGTGTCGATCGCGCTTTCGGCCATGTCGTCCAGATTGCGGTCTTCCAGCTCAAGCTCCAGCTCTTCGTCCAAGTTGTCAGCCAAGTCACGGCGAATGCGCCGGATCAAATCGTCGTCGTTGGTGTGCAAGTGTGGCTCCCGGTAGTCCTGTGGAACAAGTTTCTAGTCTAGCCTTTTCACATGACAAAAGCACGACGCATGAAGTGCCTGGTTAATTCGCAACCTTCGTAACCTCGGCCTTGGGCGCAGCCACTGGCGGGGCGCCAAGACCGAGCTCCCGCGCCAGGCTGCTGGTATCAATCAGGCGCAGTTTGCTGGCGTAATGCCGGTCCAGCCGCCATTCATCCAGAATTTCTAGCGCCAGCTCAAAGCGTTTGTTATCCAGCTGGTAGAGCTGCGCTACTGAAATGCTGGTTTCGCTCTCCAGTGCCAGGACCAACGCGGCAATGATCTGCGAGGAAGGGTCGTTGGGGCTGGTTTCAATCAGTTTGCGGGCTTTTTTGATGGCTAGCATGAATTAGAGTTCCAAGGGGGTTGATTGCCTGCGCTGATCGCGCTGGTGCATGGCCCATAGGGTAGCGCATAAGAGTCACCATCTTGATGACGTTCACATGACAGTCGCATGAATCCGGTTAGCCGGCAGAATAGTCTGTCTTGTCACAGTCTTGACATATTTTCCCCATACATTGCGTTTCAAGCCGCCGAAATGTTTCGGTTTTTTGTTTTCGTCAACTAAAGGAATTCTCATGACACATTGCACGATCAAATCAATTTTGGCCACCACGGCCCTGGCATTTTTGGGTGCTGGGGCTGTCAACGCCCAGGAAATTACTGGTGCTGGCGCTAGCTTTCCGGCCCCGGTTTATTCCAAGTGGGCGGCTGATTACAACAAGGCCACCGGCGTCAAGGTCAATTACCAATCCGTTGGCTCTGGCGCTGGCATCAAACAAATTGACTCCAAAACAGTTGATTTTGGTGCATCAGATATGCCGTTGACCGATGACGTTCTGGCGAAAAAAGGCCAGTTTCAGTTTCCTACCGTGATCGGTGGTACCGTGCCGGTGATCAATGTCAAGGGCATTGCACCAGGTCAGTTGAAGTTGGATGGTCAAGTATTGGGTGACATTTACCTGGGTAAGATCACCAAGTGGAACGACACCGCTCTCAAGGCCCTTAACCCTGGTCTGGCTTTGCCTGATGCTGACATTGCACCGGTACGCCGCGCCGATGGTTCGGGCACCACATTCAACTTCACCAACTACCTCAGCCGTGTTCACCCCGAGTGGAAAGCCAAAGTAGGCGAGGGCACAGCGGTGAACTGGCCGGTGGGTGCGGGTGGCAAAGGCAACGAGGGTGTGGCCGCTTTTGTCAACCGCCTGCCCAATTCGATTGGTTACGTGGAATATTCCTACGTCAAGCAAAACAAAATGACCTACACCATGATGAAGAACAAGGATGGCGCATTTGTTCCCCCAAGTGAAGAGGCTTTTGCCGCGGCGGCGGCGGGGGCTGACTGGAACAAGTCTTTCTACCAATTGATCGTTGACCAGCCTGGCAAGGGCACCTGGCCGATTTCGACAGCTACCTTCATCTTGATGTACAACGTGCAAGACAAGCCGGCCAATGCCACCGAAACCTTTAAGTTTTTCACCTGGGCTTTCAAGAGCGGCGACAAGATTGCCGGCGACCTGGACTACGTTGCGTTGCCTGACAGCGTGGTGGCCACCATCGAAAAGGCTTGGGGTGCAGTCAAAGATACATCGGGCAAGCCGATTGCTTTGAAGTAAATGCCTGACCAGGTACGACTGAAGGAAAACCAAGTGGCAGCAACAACGACCCAGCAAGAGATGCCGATGAGCCCGATGGGGGTATCGGCCCGACAAGGAGCGGCAGGTGTACCGCCGGTTAAAACTGCGCGATCCGGCCCGATGGCAGACCGTGTTTTTGGCTGGCTGGCCAAGGGGGCCGCGCTGTTGACGCTGGGCTTGTTGTTTGCCATTTTGTTGTCATTGACCATCAGCGCCTGGCCGGCCATCAGCAAGTATGGCCTTGGTTTTCTGGCATCCACCACCTGGGACCCTGTTCAAGAGGACTTTGGCGGCCTGGTGATGATCTACGGCACCTTGATGACATCCCTCATCGCGCTGGTGATCGCCGTGCCGGTGAGTTTCGGAATTGCCTTGTTTTTGACAGAACTGTCCCCAGCCTGGCTCAAAAGGCCGCTGGGCACAGCCATCGAGTTGTTGGCGGCTATTCCGTCGATTGTTTACGGCATGTGGGGCTTGCTGGTGTTTAGCCCCATTTTGTCCACCTACGTGCAGCAGCCACTGCAGTCAGCCTTCAAGGGAGTTCCGTTCCTTGAGGCGTTTGTGTCCGGCCCGCCCGTGGGTATTGGTATTTTGTCAGCCGGAATTATTTTGGCGATCATGATCATTCCGTTCATTGCGGCAGTGATGCGTGACGTGTTTGAGGTCACCCCTACTCTTTTGAAGGAGTCCGCTTATGGGCTGGGTGCTACCACCTGGGAGGTGGTATCAACTGTGGTGTTGCCCTATACCAAAGCCGGCGTGATTGGCGGCATCATGCTCGGGCTGGGGCGTGCCATCGGCGAAACCATGGCAGTTACCTTTGTCATTGGTAACTTCAATCAACTTGATTCTCTGAGCCTGTTTCAGGCAGCCAACAGCATCACTTCTGCATTGGCCAACGAGTTTGCCGAGGCCGGTGCTGGTTTGCACCAGGCTTCATTGATGTATCTTGGGCTGGTGCTGTTCTTCATCACGTTTGTGGTGCTGTCACTGTCCAAACTGTTGTTGTCACAGCTCAAAAAGGGTGAAGGTGCCAAATCATGAACTTTGACGAAACCGTGCCACACGTTACGGCATCTAAAGACACCCGGCAAGCCAAGTACGCTCGCCGTAAGTTCATGAACATCGTAGCGCTGGTGCTGTCATTGGCGGCGATGGCCTTCGGACTGGTGTGGTTGTTCTGGATTTTGTTTGAAACCGTGCGTTTGGGCTTGGCTGGCTTGACTTGGGCCACTCTGACCCAAATGACACCACCACCCAACGATGTGGGCGGACTGGCCAACGCCATCTATGGCTCATTTTTGATGGTGATGCTGGCCACATTTGTCGGAACCCCGATTGGCGTCATGGCGGGCATTTATCTGGCAGAGTTTGATACGCACAGTTGGTTGGCTGCTGTCACCCGCTTCGTTAACGACATCTTGCTGTCTGCGCCGTCGATTGTGATTGGCTTGTTTGTTTATTCGGTCGTGGTCGCGCAGTTCAAGTCGTTTTCTGGCTATGCCGGGGTTCTGGCGTTGGCGTTGATCGTGATTCCAGTGGTGATTCGCACCACCGAAAACATGTTGCAACTGATTCCGCCTGGATTGCGTGAGGCGGCATACGCGCTGGGTGCACCAAAATGGAAGGTGATTTTAAGCATCACCATGCGTGCTGCCCGTGCCGGCGTCGTGACTGGGGTGTTGTTGGCGGTGGCCCGCATTGCGGGTGAAACTGCTCCGCTGTTGTTTACCGCGTTGAGTAACCAGTTCTGGACCTCCAGCCTCGGTGAACCCATGGCCAGTTTGCCGGTGACGATTTTCAAATTTGCCATGAGTCCCTATCAAAACTGGCAGGAGTTGGCCTGGGCGGGTGTGTTCCTGATCACCCTGGCCGTCTTGGGGCTGAACATAATGGCCCGTGTACTGACCAGAAACAAAGACTGACGCCAAACCAACGCGATCCAATCAAAACCGCATATGAACACTACCACCACAGTTGCCAAAGCCGAAAAATCAAAGATCTCTGTCAAGAATCTTGACTTCTTTTATGGCAAGTTTCACGCGCTCAAGAACATCAACCTTGAGATACCTGAAAAAAGGGTCACTGCCTTCATTGGCCCGTCAGGATGTGGCAAATCCACCTTGTTGCGGATTTTTAACCGCATGTTCGAGCTTTATCCTGAGCAACATGCCAAGGGTGAGATCATTCTGGATGGCGAGAATCTTCTCACCAGCAA
>JAIFMA010000052.1 GCA_020048795.1 Rhodoferax sp. | reverse complement strand
TCAGCTTCTGGGCGCAACTGATCGGAACCGCTTTGGGCGTGGCCTGGGCCGGGCTGGGTGGCATTCTGGTGTACGGCGCGCTCAAAGCGGTGCTGGGTCTGCGACTCAGCCAGGAGCAAGAGTATGAAGGTGCCGACCTGTCGATTCACAAGATCAGCGCCACGCCCGAGCGCGAGGTGAACTGGTAGCGTCAACCTGACTAAAGGAAACAAAGTCCGTCGGAAGCAAATAGAGTCCGTCGAGCCACTCTCGACATTGCATCAATCGCAGTGATGCAAATATTTATTTGACATTCGTTTTTTAAGCGTTATAGTTGCGTCATTGTGATTGATGCAACTATTTTTACTATCGCTGATCTGCTCCATCTGCAAGGTGGCTACCCGTTCCGTGGCTCCATTGAAGAGGCGGCGGATGGTGATTCCCTCGCCGTGCAAATGAAGGATGTCGATCCTGAACAGGGTGTCAACTGGTCAAGTGTGATGCGCACAACTTTGGTTGGACGCAAACAGCCTGATTGGCTCAGGGAGGGGGACATCCTTGTTGTTTCAAAAGGCGCACGCTTTTATGCCGTGTACCTGGATGAACCTCCGCACCCAGCCGTATGCAGCCCTCACTTCTTTCACTTATGGCAAATCAATCAGCCGCCATTCCAGCGGCAGCTCCAGCAGGCCGCTGAGGGCACTAGCCAGCTCAGCATACGCCGCCCGGTGCTTGAAGGCCTAACGTTAGGCATTCCATCTCTGGCAGATCAACACCGCATCGTGGCACTGGCTGAAATTGCTCGCCAAGAGCGCCAGACACTTATCCAACTTATTCGCAACCGCGAGCAGCAGCTTAATGCGCTCGCTGACGGCCTGTTCCAGGCTGCGGCATAAACACTTGCAGGGAAACGCATGAACGAAACAACTTTGAACACAATTTCTGTCAGTCAGGAAGACATCAACGGCGCTGTATGGGCCGCGTGCGACACCTTCCGTGGCACGGTGGATCCCAGCATTTATAAGGATTTTGTCCTGACCATGCTGTTCCTGAAGTACGTGTCCGATGTCTGGCAAGACCACTATGACACCTACAAAAAGCAATATGGCGACCACCCTGAGCTGATCATAGAAATGCTCAAGAACGAGCGGTTTGTATTGCCCGCCAGTGCCAGTTTTTACACCTTACACACGCTAAGGCACAGTCCTGGCAATGGCGAACGGATTGACAAGGCCCTTCACGCCATTGAAGAAGCCAACATCACCAAGTTGCGTGACGTGTTTCAAGACATCAGTTTCAACTCCAACAAGCTAGGTGACGAGCAGCAAAAAAATGACATCCTTCGCCACCTGCTTGAAGACTTTGCCAAGCCCCAGTTGGATCTGCGCCCCAGTCGCGTCGGCCAGTTGGACGTGATTGGTAATGCCTACGAATTTCTCATCAAAAACTTTGCCTCCACAAGTGGCAAAAAAGCTGGTGAGTTTTATACGCCACCGGAAGTATCTTCATTGATGGCGCGGCTGATGGCTCCTCAAGAGGGTGATGAGATTTGCGACCCCACATGCGGTTCGGGCTCGCTGCTAATGAAGTGCGGCCGACTGATCCGCGAAAACACAGGCTCGCGCAAGTACGCACTGTACGGGCAGGAGGCCATTGGCAGCACCTGGGCGCTGGCCAAAATGAACATGTTCCTGCACGGCGAGGACAACCACCGCATCGAGTGGGGCGACACCATTCGCAACCCCAAGCTGCTGGACAGTGCTGCCAGTCTCAAGCACTTTGACATTGTTGTCGCTAACCCGCCGTTCAGTCTGGAAAAGTGGGGCCATGAAGGCGCGGATGCCGACAAGTTCAGCCGCTTTCGCCGTGGTGTGCCTCCACGCACCAAGGGTGACTACGCTTTCATCCTGCACATGGTCGAAACCATGAAACCCGGTACCGGGCGCATGGCCGTGGTTGTGCCGCACGGTGTTTTGTTCCGTGGTGCAGCAGAGGGACGCATCCGCCAGAAGTTGATCGAAGAAAACCTGCTGGACGTGGTGATCGGCTTACCCGAAAAGCTGTTCTACGGCACGGGTATT
Source organism: Rhodoferax sp. (assembly GCA_020048795.1). Taxonomy (GTDB): domain Bacteria; phylum Pseudomonadota; class Gammaproteobacteria; order Burkholderiales; family Burkholderiaceae_C; genus Rhodoferax. Next base: position 5,376 of record JAIFMA010000052.1, on the reverse strand, counting down.
CCTGCTGCGATCTTGGTGTTCCGCAAGAACAAAACTGATAACAAAGTGCTGTTTATCGATGCCAGCCGTGGTTTTGAAGCAGGTAAGAACCAGAATTTCCTGCGTGAATCCGACTTGCAACTCATTTTGAACACTGCGCTCAGTCGGCAGGAGTCAGACAAATACGCCCATCTGGCTTCCCCTGAGGAGATCGCCGACAACGACTTCAACCTCAATATTCCCCGCTATGTGGACACCTTTGAAGAAGAGGCTGAGATTGACCTCATGGCCGTGCGCAAAGAGCGGGAGCAGCTAAAGGCCGAACTGGCTGGGCTGGAGGCACAAATGGCTGTCTATCTGAAGGAGCTGGGCTATGAGTGATGTCGCCGGGCAAACCACGGACCAGGGTGAACTGGTTCTGTACGCGTCTGAGGACGGTAGCGCCACTTTCTTCCTTAGAGCGCAAGACGGAACCGTTTGGCTATCTCAGATGGAACTGGCTGAGCTGTTCCAAACTTCAGTACCCAATGTCAACATTCACATCAAAAACGTCCTGGAAGAGGGCGAACTACAGCCTGAGGCAACTATTAAAGAAGACTTAATAGTTCGACTGGAGGGTAAGCGACAGGTTAAGCGCCCTGTCAAGCTCTACAACCTGGACATGATTCTGGCCGTGGGCTACCGGGTCAAATCTCCCCGTGGTACCCAGTTTCGCCAGTGGGCAACCACTCACTTGCGTGAATACCTGGTCAAGGGCTTCGTCATGGATGACGAACGCATGAAAGACCCGGTTGGCTGGGACTACTTTGACGAACTGCTCCAGCGCATCCGTGAGATACGGACATCAGAGAAGCGGTTTTACCAAAAAGTGCGCGACCTGTTTGCCTTATCGGTGGACTACAAGGACAGTGCCGATACGGTGGGCCACTTCTTTGCCGAAGTGCAAAACAAGATGCTGTACGCCGTCACCCAGCAAACCGCAGCAGAAATTGTCGTCAAGCGCGCTGACCCGACGCAACCCAACATGGCTCTCACGGCATGGAAGGCTGGCCGCGTACGCAAGACGGATGTCATCGTTGCCAAGAATTACCTCAATGCGGATGAAATCGACCACCTGAATCGCATGGTCACCGCCTTTTTGGAGTTTGCAGAGCTACGCACCCGCCAGCGCAAACAACTGGCGATGGCCGACTGGCGGCAATACGTGGACAACTTCATCCAGTTCAATGAAAGCCCCCTGCTCAAAGGAGTAGGGCGCATCAGCCATGACGCCATGCTGAAGATCGTGCACGGGCGTTATGAAGAGTTTGATGAGCAGCGGCGCAAGGCTGAAGCCATCGAAGCGGACAGCCTGGATATGAAAGAGCTTGAGCAGACTGAAAAGCGGCTGACCAAGAAAGGTGGGCAAGATGCTTCCTAAAGGTTGGCAACGATCTACGCTCGGCAACATCGCGCGCATTGCTTCTGGAGGCACGCCCGATCGCGCCAACCCTGAGTATTGGGGTGGTGACGTTCGTTGGGTGACGACTGGTGAAATTCAATTCAACACCATTACCGATACGGCTGAAAAAATCACAGAGACTGGGCTTAAAAACTCATCGGCCAAGCTTTTTCCGGTTGGCACTTTGCTGATGGCTATGTATGGACAGGGAAAGACACGCGGGCAAGTGGCTAAATTAGAAATTGAGGCGGCAACCAATCAGGCTTGTGCGGCCATCATGTTGCAAGATGGATATCAGACCGACTTTTATTTTCAGTACCTTTCTTCTCAGTACGAATCCATACGTGAACTTGGTAATGCCGGTACTCAACAGAACTTGAGTGCTGGCATCCTGAAATCAGTTCCTGTACCTGTTCCGCCAACGTCCGAGCAAAACTACATCTCTAAAATCCTCGCCACCTGGGATCGAGCCATCGTCACCACCGAGCGGTTGCTGGCGAATGCTCGGAAGCAAAGGCAGTCGTTGATGGCCGCGTTGCTGACGGGACTGCGACGATCCAAAGACTACGGTGATCGCTGGCGTTATGTGGATTTCGATGCGATCTTTGAGCGAATCACGTCCAAGAATAAAAGCGGCAATACCAACGTGCTGACTATTTCCGGGGAGCACGGTTTGATTGGCCAACGTGACTATTTCAACAAATCTATTGCCAGTGAAAACCTGTCGGGCTACACGCTGCTGGAGCGCGGTGACTTCGCCTACAACAAGAGCTATTCCACAGGTTACCCCATGGGTGCCATCAAACCTCTGGAGCGCTACGAAAGTGGCGTGGTCTCCAGCCTGTATCTTTGCTTCCGCATTCGTTCAGATGTGGACGCATGCCACGATTACTTTCGGCATTACTTCGAGGCCGGTCTCTTTAATCAAGAGATCGAAGGTGTTGCGCAGGAAGGTGCTCGAAACCATGGGCTGTTGAACGTTAGCGTGACGGACTTCTTCAAACTAAGCCTACACATACCGACTGGTGCCGAACAAAAAAAAATCGCTGCTGTCGTCAACGGTGCAGAACAGGAGGTGAAGAATCTCACCCTTCAAGTTCATGCCTTACGCCGTGAAAAGACCGCCCTGATGACCCAGCTTCTTTCAGGTAAACGCCGAGTTCATTTGCCAGATGTCGAAATGGTGGCGCAGTCATGAACACCACGCCTAACTCCAAAGAGCAATACAGCGCCCACATGCCGGCGCTGCACCTGCTGTGCAACTTGGGCTGGAACTTCATCACGACAGCGCAAGCCCTCGCCCTGCGCGGCAGCACGCGGGAAGTGCTGCTCAAGGGCCGCTTGATTGAGGTCTTGCAGACACGGCGTTATGAATACAAGGGCGAGTGGTATCCGCTGTCCCCCAGCGGCATTGACCAGATCGTGCGTGAACTGTCGGCTCTCAGTCTTGCTGAGGGCCTGATGCCTGCCAACGAACGGCTTTATGGCAAGCTGGCCTTGGGCATCACCGTGACCGAGTTCATGCCCGATGGCAAGAAGCATCAGCCTACGATTCATGTGATCGACTGGCTGGACGCCACAGTCAATCGTTGGGACGTAACGGAAGAGTTGGAAGTGTTGGCCGCACAAGGCACACACCACCGCACGCCAGATGTGGTTGGCTATGTGAACGGCATCCCTCTGGTGGTGGTGGAAGCCAAGCGCCCGGAATCGTCAGGTGGCAGCAACCCAGCCAAAGCCATGGTGACAGAGGGCATCAGCCAGCATTTGCGCAATCAACGGCCAGACGAGATCCCCAACCTGTTTGCCTACGCGCAATTGTTGCTGTCCATCAGCCAAACCGAGGGACGATATGGCACCACACACACAGCGGCCAAGTTTTGGGCCAAGTGGCGCGAAGAAGTGATTGATGAGGCACAGATCAGCGCTGTGAAGAACGCGGCGTTGAAACCGGGCACGCGCTTGACATTGTTCGAGGGCAAGCCCGCTCAATTGGTGGCCTACTTTGATGCCCTTTGGGCGCAAACTATGCAACCCACCGACCAGGACCGCATGCTGGTCAGTTTGTTGACTCCGACACGGCTACTTGAATTTTTGCGCGGCTTTGTGCTGTTTGACCGCAAGGTGGGCAAGATTGTTGCGCGCTATCAGCAGTTCTTTGGCATCCGTGCCTTGTTGACGCGTATTAGCCAAATACGCCCCGATGGTGGGCGTGAAGGTGGTGTTGTGTGGCATACCACCGGCTCGGGCAAGAGCTTTACTATGGTGTTTTTGACTAAGGCACTGCTACTAGTAGAGGCTTTGCAGGAGTGCCGCGTGGTGGTTGTGACGGATCGCATTGACCTGGAGGGGCAGTTGTCGCGCAACTTCATCTCCGGTGGGGCGTTTGGTTCGGCCATGGCGATTAAGAAGGATGGCGAAAAAAGCCGCGCTTTGTCCGGGCGCGATCTGGCAAAGCGCATTGGCAGCGGCACAGAACGAATCTCGTTCACGCTGGTGCACAAGTTCAACACCGCGTCCAAGTTGCCAGAGTGCCGCAACGATTCGCCCGATCTGATTGTGCTGGTGGACGAGGGACACCGAAGCCATGGCGGTGAGACGCATGAGCGCATGAAAAAGGCATTACCCAACGCTGCCTACATCGCCTTCACGGGCACACCTCTGCTCAAAGATGAAAAGACCGCCAACAAGTTCGGCCCCATCGTTCACGCCTACACCATGCAGCGTGCAGTGGAAGATGAAACCGTGGCACCATTGTTGTACGAGGAGCGGGTGCCTGAGCTGGACATCAATGAGGAAGCGGTCAACCGCTGGTTTGAAAAAATCACCGCTAACCTGAGTGATGCACAGCGCACGGATTTGAAGCGCAAATTTGCCAAGAAGGGCGCGATTTATGGTGCAGCCAACCGTATTGAGTTGATCGCCTGGGACATTGCCACGCATTTCAGCGAGAACATCAAGGCACTTGGCACAGGTCTTAAGGGCCAGGTGGCTACCGACAGCAAGCTGGATGCGATTCGCTACAAGAAGGCGCTGGATGAGACGGGGCTGGTCACCAGCGCCGTAGTCATTTCCCCGCCTGACACGCGTGAGGGCAACTCCGATGTGGATGAAGACACCTTGCCTGAGGTCCAGAAGTGGTGGAAACAGAACATGGCTGCTTATGGTGCGGACCCAGAGACCTACGAAAAGCAGATCGTCAACGACTTTGGCACCGACGATGCGCCCGACTTGCTGATCGTGGTGGACAAGTTATTGACTGGATTTGATGAGCCCCGCAATGCAGTCTTGTACATCGACAAACCGCTCAAGGGCCACAACCTGATTCAGGCCGTGGCACGGGTCAACCGCCTGCACGATGCCAAGCGCTACGGTGTGCTTGTGGATTACCGGGGTATCTTGAAAGAGCTGGACACAGCAATTCGTGCCTATCAAGACCTGGAGACCCGCACCCATGGCGGCTTTGACATGGCAGATATTGAAGGCCTGTACCAGCAGTTCAGCACCGAGTACAAACGCCTGCCTGCCCTGCATGACAAGCTGTGGTCATTCTTCAAGGGCGTTGAAAACAGACTTGATCGAGAACAGTACCGGCAGGTGCTGACACCCAAGTTCGTAACCGGGGTTGATGGCGAAGACTATGACGAGCGACAGAAGTTGCGCGACGACTTTTCCGAGGCCTTGACGGCGTTTGGTCTCTGCCTACAAACCGCGTTGTCATCACGCAGCTTTTTTGAGGACAAAAGTTTTTCTGAAAACCTGATTACGAAATACAAATCTGATCTACGGTTTTTTTCGGAACTGCGACAGACAGCCCGGCGTGATGCAATGGAGACGGTGGACTACAGCGCCTATGAGGAACAAATCCGCAAGCTGGTTGATAAACAGGTCATCGGGACGGAAATACGCGAACCCGAGGGTGTGTACCTTGTCCACCAGTTAGGCAAAGCTGAAGA
>JAIFMA010000096.1 GCA_020048795.1 Rhodoferax sp. | reverse complement strand
ATTGGTTGATGGCGCCGAGTTGAGTGACCCGATAGGTGCGCCGCCAAGACACTTCGCACTCTGCGTACCAGGTCATTGCGAAGTCTTTGAAAAGCGGGGTCGCGCAAGTTTGCTGTTGTGGGGCTGATGTGTCAAGGGCAGCGGCCTCACTTTCGCAGGCGTTACCAGATGCCGCAAGCGGCTTGTTGAATGTCATTTGGTAATCAAAGGTGCCCAGCGAGATTTCCACCTCGATTTTGTCAAGCACTTTTTGAAGACGCTTGCGGTTTGCGGGTGTGTCTGGAAGTGTTGTCTGCTCGCGGAATCGCCGATGCAGATATTTGAAATCCAAGAAAAGTTGGCCAGATTCTTGTCGAACACGTAGGCTACCCATGGAGAACGCCCCCGTTTGCAAGAGGAATAGCAAAAGAATTGCCAAGAGATGATTTGGCCATGTCTTGTTCGATTGTTTCCCACACGTACAAAGTCTTGCGCCCGCCAAATGGACGAATGTAGTGCAGTCCTTCAATTAAGACGCTGTCCTTGAGACGCTCTCTTATAGTGCGTGTGTCATATTTGATGCGAGCTGAGAGCTCCGCCGTCGTCAGGTATGTTTGCTGGCCCACTGTGACTCCTTTACAATGATGTGGTTGCAAGTGATTATTTTATTAATCACTTGATGCAAATTATACGCCTTTTCAGACAGAATTTCCATCATTTGATAACTATTTTTATCATTAGCTACATTTTTACAACATGATTAGGTTCAAACTAGGGGAGTTGATTGAAAAGCGACAGTTCTTTGAAGGTCGTCGATTGACCATCAATGAAATCGCCAGCGCCACGGGTCTAAACAGAATGACTTTGTCGAAAATTCTGAACCAGCGAGGCTACGGAACAGGTACGGAGACGGTTGACAGACTTTGTCAATACTTTGGCTGCAACGTTGAAGATTTGATGCAGTTCGTCCCAAGTGATCCAGATAATTCTGAAGGTCCGCCCAGCAGAACAAAATGAAGCAACGCAACTATAAGAATTAGAGCCAGAGATATTTAGCGTGCAGTCCGTCGGTTTAGACCTAAGAAACAAGGCACATAGACCTATGGTCAAGTTGCCAAGGACACCAAATTTTTGTGGCACGAGCTTGGCACAGTTTGGGCACTGATGGGGCACGGGAAATCAGGAGAACCTCATGTCGACCATAGGTCTAACTGAAGATCAGTGCCGAAAGCAAGCTACAGGTTAGCCTCAAATCGACTTTAAATTGCTAAAAGTTATAGCACAAAAGCTTTATCTGGTGCGGCTGGCGGGGATCGAACCCACGGCCCTCGGCTTCGGAGGCCGATACTCTATCCACTGAGCTACAGCCGCAACTGTAAAAGAGACTTATAGTCAAATTATCGCATGCCACCCGAATGACTATAAGCTTCGGAGGCCAATACTCTATCCACTGAGCTACAGCCGCATCTTGTTGGCACAGGTTGGATTGTAGGGGGTTTACTCCGCCAGGCTTTTATACTCAAGCCTTTTCAGAACAACCCATTTCACCCACGGAAGATCACTATGAGCGACAACCACCATCACGATGCGCCTGCCGCACCAACGCAGAGTTTGACGAAAAAGGTATTGACGGTTGCTGTGTTGCTCGGCCTGCCGCTGGCAGTCGTACTGGGTTTGGTGGGCTCATTCAGATCGCATGACAGCGGTGCCGGATCGGCATCAATGGCCGAAGAGGCGGTGACTGCCAGGATTCAAAAAGTGGGGCATGTGTCACTAGGGCAGACAAAACAGGAGCTCCGAACCGGTGAAGAGGTCTACAAGGCACAGTGCACCACCTGCCATGCCGCAGGCATGCTGGGTGCGCCGAAGCTTGGTGACACCGGCACCTGGGGCCCACGCCTGAAAACAGGCTATGACGCATTGCTGAATTCAGCACTGAAAGGCAAGAACAGCATGACACCACAGGGCGGTGGTGCTTTTTCCGACTACGAGGTTGGTCGTGCTGTGGTCTATATGGCGAATGCAGGCGGCGCCAAATTTGACGAACCCAAGGCCCCTGCGGGAGCACCAGAACCCGGGGCCGCCGCGTCTGCCGCCAAGTAGCACAAGATTGCATTGAAATATGGCTACAGCGCTTACTGCACAAGCGCTAGCAGCTATGTTTGTTGTAGCGACTGAGGGCTTTTATGATAGCCGTGATGGCCCGTCAGGCTGGCCTCGACAACCTCCTGTAGCAGCCACAAGCCCTGCTCTATCGCTTCAGCCGCCAGGCCGACATCCTGCGTGTGTACCAGGCCAAATCCGCGATCAGTTTGCAGGTACAAGTGGCCCCGCTCATCGACCTGCGCGCCAGTCACAGCGGCATGGTGTCCAAGATGATCGCACACGCCCAGGTCCGGCTGGATGCGCCAGATCCATGGCGTGGCCTCCAGTTCCACGAACACGCGCTGCGGGCCGTTCTGAAAAAACCATTGTCCCTGTGCATCGGCCATGTAGTTGCGACCAATGAACTCAATCAGCTTGTCGTGCCGCAGCAGCGAGCCTTTGCAGCCTGGCACGCCACTGGCAAACAGGCCCAGCGCCTGCGCACGGGCATCGCGCATGTACCAGTTGCCGCGCGCGTCCAGCCCCAGCCAGCCGTAGCAATCAGGCACATTTGGCCATTTGGCCATGGCCTGTTTGACGATTTCATCCATGGGAACCACCTTTGATTGATGCTGTAGTTTGCCAAGACGACAGGTGTGAGCGCAGCCACCCACCCACCGCCTCTGGCAAACTACGCAAATGGGAAGGCGGCCAACCCGCAGCAAAACCCGCATGCCCACCGTGCTGCGGCTGCCAGAGTGTCACATGGCGGCCCACCTGCGAGGCTTGTGGCAGGCTGCTTGCGGGCACAAAGGGATCGTTCAGCGCATTGACCAATAAGGAGGGTAGCTGAATTTGCGCCAGCCCAGGCTGTGCCGATGCACGTTGCCAGTAGTCCTGCGTGTTTTTGAATCCATGCAGGGGGGCGGTAAACACGTTGTCAAAGTCGTACAGATCGCGTGCCGCATGCAGGTCCTCGACACTAAACAGCCCCGGATGCTGATCCAGTTTGCGGATCGCCTTGGGTTTCATGCTGCCCATGAACATGCGGGTATAGACCTGCCGGTTAAAACCGCGCCCCATGGCCTGGCCGCTGGCGCTGAGGTCCAGCGGAGCCGAGATGCTGGCCAAAGCGGTAAGCACCCATGCCGCCTGGCTGCCCATTTCTTCGGCCCAGCGCAGCAAGGCGTTGCCACCCAGAGAAACGCCAACGGCCAGCATCGGGCCACGGTGCCGCTGGCGCAGTCGTTCAAGCACCCAGGCGATCTCTTCGAAGTCGCCCGAATGGTAGGCTCTGGGTGCCAGGTTGATCTCGCCGCTACAACCGCGAAAGTGTGGCACCACAAATCCCCAGTTCTGGGCCTGTGCAAATTCGGCAAAGGCCAGCGCGTAGTGGCTGCGAGATGAGCCCTCGAGCCCGTGGAACAACACCAGCAAAGTATCTGTAGGTAACTGTGGGCACCAGTCCAGGTCGATAAAGTCACTGTCCGGTGTGCGCCAGCGTTCACGCTGATAGCGTTTGCCCAACTGCCGAAAAGCCTGGTGCGCGTGCCGACCATACAGCGCTGGCCAGATGGTTTGCGCATGGCCGCCTTGCAGCCAGCCAGGTGCTACATAATTCATAGCTGTCTGCGCTTTATTGACAAGGGAGAAAGGCCAATTTAGTGTAGTACCTGGGCTGCTTCACTGACATCTTGCGAATCGTGCATGGCACCTGGACTGGTGTGATGAGCCACCAAACGCCAGCCTTGGGCGGTCTTGAAATAGACGTTGGTGGCCAGCACAAAAGCCGCCACCGGACCCTCGTTGGTGAGAATATCGATGCGTTCGCGAACGCTGTGCACCGCGCAGGCCATGCTGTCAAGTTTGCGAACCGCCTCGGGCTGGATGCGCAAACTGCTGCTGCTGAACATCGCATCAAACGCAGCGCGAATAGCCCCCAGTCCAACCAGACGTGGGCCACCCGGGTGAATGCAAAAAACCTCATCCTCATCGGCCCAGCAGGCCATCATCTTGTCGATATCGGAGTTTTGCATAGCTTCATAAAAGCTGGCCTCTGTCTCGTCGACAGAACCGCCCAAGGTGCTGGCCAGTTTATTGACTTTAGACATGATGTGAGACGAAACACCTATCGCTGCCGACGCGCACGATGCGCGCCCGGGCAGGCACCTAACATAACGCAACTCACTGTGCAGCGGGGGCCGCCAGTGCCAAGTCCAGGCGATTGCCGATGGCGATGCCCATCACGTCCCCTTTACCAACGGTGCGAACCCGCTTGACATCCACGCCCTTGCTCTGCAGATACGCCTTGACCGCTTCGGCGCGGGTTTCAGCCAATTTGAGCTTGTATTCTGCACTGCTCAGCGTATCCGTGGTATCGGTGTCGATCACCACATCTACCTGGAGTCCCTTGAATCGTGCCGCCAACTCATCGAGTCCGGCCTGTGCGCCAGGCTTGAACTCTGACTTGTTGAAATCGAACAAAGTATCTGCCGCAAGCCGGACCTTGGTGGCCGCAGGAGCCGCCATGGCCACCTGAGCCGATGGTGCAGGTGGCGGGGACACTAGAGCGGCGGCTACAGCAACGACTGCTACCGGTGCTGCCGCCACAGGAGCCGCTACAACAATCGGGGCAACGGGAGCCGCTAGTGCCGCTTCAGGCACAACGGGTGCCACCTCCACCTTGGGTGTCGGGGAGGCTGCGTTGGGTACGGGGGAAGCGGGAGCTACACGAGCTACAGGAGCTACAGGAGCTACAGGAGCTACAGGAACTTCAGCAGTTGCCATGACAGCCGGGACGGTTGGTGCGGCCAGAGCAACCGGAGCCGCTGGCGCGACCGGTACTGCTTGAGCTACGACGGCTTTTGGCGGCGCGGGCACAGCCACAGGCACGACAGCTACCGACACAGGTGCAGCAGCTACCGCTGTCGCGACAGAGGCTGCCGTTGTAACAACTGGTGCCGTTGCCAATGGCTTGGCAATGGGTTTGGCTGGCACAGTCGTGATGGCAGTTGCCGGGGTCAAGGCCGCCGGCGCATTGGCCACAGGGCTTGCCGGAGCCACAACCCTCAGTACCCGTGGGGGCAACACCGTCTCGGCCTTGATTTTTTCAATGCTGTCAACCACTACGTCTTCCATCGGACACATGTCGGCCGGATCAATCTTGTCGCGCTCTTGCCCGGCATCTTTGGCACTGGGAACGTCTTCACGCGTCACGCCCATAGCGGCGACCAAGCGCCCCATACCCGCCAGAGTGCGTGCCTGAGCGAGGGCCTGGTTGTGGCGCGAGTTGATATAAGAGCGGGTAGCCTCAAAAAACTCGTTCTGGCTGTCCAGCACGTCAAGCAGGGTTCTTTGTCCTAGTTCAAATTGTTGACGATAGGCCTGAAGCGATTTTTCTGTAGAAAGCCGGTGCGCATCCTGATAGGCCATTTGCGAAGCAAGGCTTTGTACGTCGCTGTAGGCGATCGACAAGGTTTGCCGAACATCTCTACAAGCCCGGGCCTGCAGGTCGCGGGCCTGTTCACTCAAGTCTACCGCCTGACGTTGGCGCGCCTTGTCGGCACCACCACGGTACAGGTTGTAGCTCAGAAGCAGTTCAATACCGTTGTTACGGGTGGTTCCGATCACGCCGCTGGTGTTGCTCTCATGGGCCTGATAGGCGCGCAGATCCACACGCGGCATGTACGAGGCTTTGCGTGACTCAATAGCAAGCTTGTAAGACAGTGCGTTTTCGACGGCCGCGTTGAGGGTCGGGCTGCCTTGAAGGCCCTCACGCATCAATACATCGGCAGACGCAGGCATGGTGCCAAGCTTGAAGTCTTCTGCCAGTGTTGGCAAGCTCGCCGGTGGCTTGTCCCCAACCACCCGCAAATACCGGGCGCTCACATCGTGCAGGTTGGTCAGTTCCACCAAAAGGTTGTACTCTGCCAGCGCCAGGCGACCGTTGGCCTGCTCCACGTCAACACCACGGCCAACACCAGACTTGGAACGCTCCTCCACCAGCAAAGCCGATTGTTTGTGCTCCACATAATTTTGCGTCGCCGCGTCGACCAGTTCACGGTAACGCAACACGTCAATATAGGCGCGCACAGCTTCGAGGGCAGCCGTCTCGGCGATTTCAAGCAGTTCGTAATAGCGGGTCAGCTTGGCAAGACCCAATCGTTTGCTCTCGCTGGAGGTAAAAAAGCCATCGAACAGCATCTGGTTCAAGGTCAGTTGGGTGGCGTTGTAGTTGTAGCTGCCGTAATCTGCCGCTGGAGCCACACGGCTTTCACGACCAATATTGCTGGTGATATCAAGCTGTGGGAAAAAACCGCCCCGCACGACTTCGCGCTCGTTATCGGCAGCCTTGAATCCGTTCCAGCGCGCCTGCACATCAGGGTTGCTGGTGACCGCCCTTCGGGCCGCACTGACCATGGGCTCAGGCAGAGATTGCGCTACAGCGGATGCACCAAAGCAGGCGATCAAAGTAGCGGCCAAAGTTGTTTTTTTCATTTTTAAGTTCATGATGTTCCTTAGAGTAAAAGCGCTAAGCCATGCTTTACCGGGTTGACCCGTCTGTCTGTACGGCAGCGCACACAGCAGCCACAAAACAAAGCTTGAGTGAACAGATGAACTCATCGTGAAGCCGCCAGTTTGGCAACCCGGTGCTTTGGTCTAGGAGGCGGTACAGTACGTCTTTTTAGCGCAAGATGCTAGCGTTTTATAAATCAAAAAGCCCTCCAAATTTCAGAATACCTGATACTGTAACGTGATTACAATTTTTTACCAAATATTTAGTAAAGCGCAAAAACAACAAGCAGTTTTTCTGCTATTTGCTTACCCTTTAGTACCATGCAACCACATGATGCCAACACCCATGGTGCCCATTTGAAGGCGATCAGGCGAGTTTTTGGCCTGCTGCTGGCGCTTCTGGCTCTGACCATTAGCTTGGCTGCTCCGGATCTTGACAAGGTGCAGGCGCTGGCCCTGCAACGTTATGGTGCTGCTGCTAGCGAAACCGTTGTGGCCTGGCGCAAGATGATGGAAGAAGCCCGCAGCCTGCCTGATGTGGACAAGCTCAACAAGGTCAACACCTTTTTCAATCGGCGCATTCTGTACGACTCCGACCAAACCATCTGGCAGCAGGAAGACTACTGGTCAACGCCCCTGGAAACCATCGGCCGCGCCACGGGTGATTGCGAGGACTTTGCAATTTCTAAGTACATGACATTGCTGATGCTGGGGGTCAACAACCAGAACCTGCGGCTCATTTATGTTCGTGCCAAAGCAGGTGGCGCAACGGTGGCCCACATGGTGCTGGGGTTTTACCCCCAACCCACCGAGGAGCCCATGATTCTTGACAACATGATCACCAGCGTCCGCAAAGCCTCACAACGTCCGGACCTGGCGCCGGTCTTCAGTTTTAACAGCGAAGGCTTGTGGTCAGGCGCGGCCACCACCTCCACGGCTGACCCCACGGCCCGTTTGTCACGCTGGCGCGATGTGCTGGAGCGTATGCACCAGGACGGGCTGTGAGCGACGCTTGCCCCATATTCCATTTCATCACCCACTGAGCCCACTATGTCCCTCATCAAACAACTCTGGATTGCCATTGCACTGGTCATGACGCTGGCCTTTGGTGTCAGCATGGTGGTCAGCGTGTTGTCGGCACGCCACTACCTGGAGCAGCAACTTCAGGTCAAGAACATCGACAACGCCACCTCGCTGGCCCTGTCACTGACCCAGTTGCCCAAGGACGAAGTTACCGTCGAGTTGCAGTTGGCAGCGCAATTCGATGCCGGCCACTACCGTTTTATCCGCGTCGTCTCACCGACTGGCAAAACCCTGGTGGAAAAGATCGCCACCAGCCATGAGCTGGGTGCACCCGCCTGGTTTGTCAAACTGATCCCGATCCATGCTGAGCCCGGCCAAGCACTCATTCAGGATGGCTGGATCCAGTACGGCACCCTTACCCTGGCCAGCCAGGACGTTTACGCTTACAAAAGCCTATGGGACGGCATGCTTGAACTGCTGTTGTGGTTTGTCGTGGGTAGCGTGATCACCGGGATCGTGGGCACCCAGCTCATTCGCATCATCACGCGCCCCTTGTCCGAGGTGGTGGACCAGGCTCACGCCATCACCGAACGTCGTTTTGTCACCATCAAGGTGCCACGCACCCCTGAGCTCAAAAGCGTTGCCAGTGCCATGAATGACATGGTGGGGCGCCTGAAGACCATGTTCAACGAAGAAGCCGCACGGCTCGATGCCTTGCGCAAAAAAGTCAACCGCGATGCCGTCACAGGGCTCTCAAGCCGGGAATACTTCATGTCACATTTGCGTGAAGCCGTTCAAGGTGACCAGTTTGGCTCCAGCGGCAGCCTGGTGATGGTGCGATTGCTCGACCTCACTGAACTCAACGCCCATCTTGGGCATCAGCAGACCGATGCATTGCTCAAGGATGTGGGTACCGAGCTTTACAACAGTGGCAACGGACGCATCGGCCAGCGGGCCGGACGTGTCAAGGGTGCCGAATTTGCCATCGTCTGCCCCAGCTTTGAGACTGCCCACGAGGCGGCTGAAGACATCCATGAGAAGCTGACACAGAACGTATTGCCCAAGTGGGCCGACCGGGTACCCGAGCTGTTCCACGTCAGTGCTGTGCGCTACCACCATGATCAGAACATCGGGGGCTTGCTGGCCAGTGTGGATGAAGCGCTGGCGCAGGCCGCCAGCAAGGGGCCCAATGCGTGGCACGCGGTGGAAGATGGCAACGCCAAGGTGCCGGTGCCTGCCGAACAATGGCGAACCCTGCTGACCGAGGCAGTCAGCGGCGGGCGTCTGGCACTGAGCTTCTTCCCGGTCATGTCGGGTGATGGCACCAGCGCCCTGCACAATGAAGGCGTGATCCGCCTGCAAACCGATGCGGCAGGCACCCTGATGTCAGCGGGTGACTTCATGCCGATGGCGGCACAACTCAACCTGACCGCGCCGATTGATCTGGGCGTGGTGAAACTGGCCATCGAACGCCTGCAAACCATTGCCGGCGACATCGCTGTCAATCTCTCGGCCGAGACCATTGCCGACTTCCACTTCAGGAACGAGCTGACCCAACTGCTCAAGGCCTACCCCGAGGTCTGCAAACGCCTGCTGTTTGAGGTGCCCGAGTACGGTGTATTCCGGCAGTTTGATGCCTTCTGTGATCTGGCACGCAACCTGAAGGTTCTGGGTTGCCGCGTGGGTGTGGAGTACTTTGGCCAGCGCTTTGCCGAAAGCGACAAACTCGCCGATCTTGGGCTGGACTACATCAAGGTGCATCCAAGCTATATCCGTGGTCTGGCCGACAACCCTGGCAACCAGGAGTTCCTCAAAGGCTTGTGCAAGGTGGCGCATTCGATTGGCATCACCGTGGTGGCGCTCGGCGTGCAAAGCCGCGACGACCTGCCCCTGCTGACTTCCCTGGGCTTTGACGGGGCCACCGGGCCGGGCATCCAGTGAACACGGATTTGTGTCGGCGAGCGGGTCTCATCCTGGCCCCCGTGCTGGGCGCTGTAGTGAGCCTGGCCAACCCGGCCCTGGCGCAAGGCAGTTTGCCTGGACCAACTTCCAGCGCCGTGCTGGAGGACGCGCCGCCAGCGGTGCGTCAAGTGTTGCAGCAGGCCAGCGACATTGAATCTGCGCCTGCAACGCCGGACGCTGCCTGGCGAACTGCGGTGCTGTACTGCCAGGCATCGCGCTGGGGCAGTGCCGAAGGCCAATATCGCCTGGGCATGCTGTATGCCTTCGGCCAGGGCGTCCCCGAAAATCGGGCCCATGCGGCATCGCTGTTTTCAGTGGCATCCGCCCTGGGTCATGCCCAGGCCCAGCAGATGCTCGAAAACATCCAACTGATGTCAACCGAGTTGCCAGCCTGCGTCAACCATGACCAACTGCCAGAAAAAGGGCCTGCGATAGTGGCGATTTTCAATGGTATTGACCTGAACCTTGCTGCCAACACGAGCCCTGGCATCGATCTGTATCTGCTGAGAATGCCACCTGCCAAGCGCTGGATCGTGCCGGTCGCCACCACCCTGAGCGCCTGGTATTCGCTGGACCCCCGGCTGGTGCTGTCGGTGATTGCTGTGGAGTCCAACTTTCAAACCGATGCGCAATCGCCCAAAGCCGCCACCGGCCTGATGCAGCTCATTCCTGACACGGCTGAACGATTCAATGTTCGCAACGCCTTTGATGCAACCCAAAACATGCGCGGTGGCATGCGCTACTTGCGCTGGCTGCTATCGTATTACCGTGGCAATGTGCCCTATGTGCTGGCCGCCTACAACGCTGGCGAGGGCCGGGTGGACCAGCACAAGGGCGTGCCGCCTTTCCCGGAAACCCGCGCCTACGTGAAACGCATCGTGGGTCTCTACGGTGGGGTTCAGCACAAGTTTGACGAGACACTCACCACCGCGTCGCCCTGGCTGGCTATCAAAGCGCGCTGACCACAGGATTTTTGGCCGATGCTGCTACAGACCGTGACCACGCAGTTTGATGCACAACAGGATCGCCTACGCCTGTCTGCCCATGATGGTCGGGGTGCCACGGTGGTGATATGGCTCAGTCGCCGCATGCTGGCGGTGATGCTGCCAACCCTGCTGAGCTGGCTGGATCGTCAAACCAGTGACCCTATCATGGCGGAGTTGGTGCATGGCTTTGAGCAACAGCGCGCCAAGGCCGACCTTGTTCCGCAGGCACCTGTGCAGACGATGCAGGGCAGCGCACAATGGCTCGCGATCGCGGTGGACATCGGTAAATCCAGAGACAAAATCAGCCTGGGCTTTCGAGGTGCCGATGATCAATGCGCCACCATGGAGCTCGACGCCCGGGCCCTGCGCCAATGGCTTGGCATGGTTCATCAAGCGTGGCAAAAAGCAGACTGGTCCAGCGATGTCTGGCCGCAGTGGGTGCATGAGAGTGCCTCGGCTGTCAACAAGCCGGTGATACTGCACTGAAACCTGCGCTTATCATCAGGGCACGTCCATGAATATCCTGTTTGTCCACCAAAATTTTCCGGGTCAGTTCAAGTTCCTGGCCCCTGCTTTGGTCCGGCAGGGGCACACGGTGGCGGCCATGACGATGCGCCAGAGTGAGTCCAGCGACTGGCAGGGAGTCAGGTTGTTGCCTTACACGGCCAGTCGCGGCAGCACCGCCGGCATACATCCCTGGTTGACTGACTTTGAAACCAAGACGATCCGTGCCGAGGCCTGCTTCAGGGCCGCGCTGCAACTGCAGCAACAGGGACTGCGCCCCGATGTGATCATTGCGCATCCAGGCTGGGGCGAAAGCCTGTTTCTCAAAGAGGTGTGGCCGGCTGCCCGGCTGGGAATTTACTGTGAGTTTTTTTACCATGCACATGGCGTTGATGTGGGTTTCGATGCCGAGTTTGGACCCGCCGACGCGGGCGAAGCGTGTCGCATTCGCCTGAAAAACCTCAACAACCTGCTGCATTTTGATGTGGCCGATGCTGGCCTGTCGCCCACACATTGGCAGGCCAGCACGTTTCCTGAACCGTTTCGCAGCCGCATTGCGGTGATTCACGACGGCATTGACACAAATGCAGTGGCCCCCAACCCTGATGTCAGCTTGCGTCTGGGGGATCGGGTGACATTGTCGCGACGGGACGAGGTGGTGACTTTTGTCAACCGCAATCTGGAGCCGTACCGCGGCTACCACATTTTCATGCGCGCGTTGCCCGAGCTGCTGCGTCGTCGCCCGAAAGCTCGGGTGCTGATTGTGGGGGGCAACGATGTCAGTTATGGTGCGCGCCCGGCTGGTGGTGGCAACTGGAAGGACCTGTTTGTCGATGAAGTACGTGCGCAAATCAGCGACGCTGATTGGGCGCGGGTGCATTTTTTGGGCCACATTGCGTACCAGCATTTCATTCCCTTATTGCAGTTGTCTCGTGTCCATGTGTACCTGACCTATCCGTTTGTGCTGAGCTGGAGCCTGCTGGAGGCCATGAGCGCAGGTTGCGCCATTGTGGCAAGCGACACACCACCGCTGCGCGAAGCGGTGATGCAGGATCAGACCGGACGCCTGGTTGATTTTTTTGATGCCAAGGCGCTAACTAACGAGGTGTGCGCCTTGCTGGACGACGCACCTGCGCGCACGCGCTTGGGAGCCGCAGCCCGCGTATTCGCTCAGGTCAACTACGATCTGGCGAATGTTTGCTTACCACGACAGTTGCAGTGGGTGGACGCCTTGGGGCACACCTAGGGTAATGGCTCATGGTCAGCACTGTCACCGCTTACACCGACCTGCGCAACCGGGCGGTGGCGGGCATGGGCTTTGACGGGGTGGTCCGGGTTTCGGTCTCCGGCTTTTATGGCAGCGGCATCCTGCTTTATGACGGCGCGGCCGTACTGACGGCGGCGCATCTGTTCTCGCATGGCAGCACCTCGGCCAACGTGATGTTTGAAACCACCACCGGGACGCAAACCGTGACCAGCGGCCAGGTCAGCGTCATGCCCGACTATGAAGCTGTCAACAACAACCATGATCTGGCGCTGGTCTGGCTTTCGGGCAGCGCACCATTGACGGCTGAGCGCTACGAGTTGTACCGTGCCAACAATGAAATTGGGCAAACACTGACGCTGGTAGGCTACGGGGTGCCGGGTACAGGCGCCACAGGTGACCTGGAAAGCTACAGCGGTGCGCCCCTGCGACAGTGGGCCAACAACCGTTTCGATGTTGATGCCGCCGATCTGAAACAGATCCTGGGTGCCTCCATGGGCTGGTACCCTGCAGCAGACTCACAACTGGTGGCCGACTTTGACAATGGCACCACTACCCGCGATGCGCTGGGTCGTTTGATGAACGTGTCGGACACCGGATTGGGCCAGCATGAAGGTTTGATCACGTCGGGCGACAGTGGCGGGCCGGCGTTTCTGGATGGCAAGGTGGCCGGCGTGGCAAGTTACTCCGCCAGTTTGAGTACGGCCAGGGCGCACCCTGATATTGACGATCAGGTCAACAGCAGCTACGGCGAAATTTCAGCCTGGCAACGGGTGAGTTACTACCAGCAGTGGATTGACCAGAGCTTGCGTGCCCAGTACCCCAACGCACCCACCGCGGCATCACAGGTTCAAAAGCAGGTGCTGGAAGACGACAGCGGCACCAGTCTTGCCTATTTTTTGCTGCAATTCAACGGGGTTCGTGCGAATCCACTGGACTGGATCAGTGTCCGCTACGCCACGCGCAACGGCACGGCCCTGGCAGGCCAGGACTACCTGGCGATCAGCGGCACAGTGGTGATGTACCCGGGTGAATCACAGGTGGCAATCCCGGTGGAGATCATGGGCGACAGGTACGCTGAGCCGGACGAGTTTTTTTATCTGGACGTGACCGACCCGGTGGGGGCTGAATTTGCCGTCGGTGTGGTGCGTTTGACCGCAGTTCGCACCATCATCGATGACGACACTGGCTGGCCGTTTTGAACACGCTCAATTGAGCAGATAGTCGGGCTGACTGTCCATCTCCTGTGCGTCGATCATCGCGTCATAGGCTGCGCGACTGGCCAAAGCCTCCGAGGTATAGGGAATCAACGGCTTGTCCAGCGGACGCAATTTGTGACGGCGCAAGCTGCGCAGTTGTTGCGAATGCTCCATGGTGCGCAGCACACGCTCTGGCTCCATCATCAGACTGAACGGATTGAGGGATTCAAGGGTGGTTGTCATGGCGGGCTCCTGCTGTGTCAAACACGTTAGGCGAAGTGCAAAACGTTGAAATGAACTGTATCCCCAAGCCATTAAAAGCTGAAGTCGGCATTTGGCCCGATCTGGTGTCAGAACTTACCTGACACCGTGTAGGACTGGCATCAGATCAGCCTGACCTTGACGCTTTTGCCCTTGACCTTGCCCGCATTGAGTTTTTGCATCGCGGCCTGAGCAATGTCACGCTGCACCGCCACAAAGGTGGTGAACTCGGTGACATTGATCTTGCCGATCTGCTCACGGCTGTAACCGGCATCGGCCGTGAGCGCGCCCAGCACATCACCGGGGCGGATTTTTTCTTTCCGACCCCCCAAAATTTGTAGCGTCACCATGGGAGGTAGCAAGGGCCCGGAGCCGGTGGGCATCAGTTCGTTGAGCTTGTGCCAGCTGGATTCAAGCTTTTGGTATTGCTCGATCTTGCCCACCGCACCCATCTCGTACATCGCCGCCAGGCTCAGTGCCAGACCGGTCTCACCAGCGCGCCCGGTACGGCCAATGCGGTGCACATGCACCTCGGGGTCGGGCGTGATGTCCACATTGATGACGGCTTCAAGCTCCTTGATGTCAATGCCGCGCGAGGCCACGTCGGTAGCCACCAGAATGGAGGTGCTGCGGTTGGCAAACTGCGCCAGCACCTGGTCGCGTTCGCGTTGCTCCAGTTCGCCGTACAACGCCAGCGCGCTAAACCCTTGTTGTTGCAAGTAAACCACCAAATCCTTGCATTGCTGCTTGGTGTTGCAAAACGCCAAGGTGCTGACAGGGCGAAAGTGGTTCAGCAACCTGGCCACCGTCTCAAAGCGGGTGGGCCGGGTCACCTCATAAAAACGCTGTTCAATCAGGCTTTGGGCTGAGGCGGCCTCCACCTTGATCTGCACCGGTTGGCGCATGAACTGCCTGGCCAGTTTCTCGATGCCCTCGGGGTAGGTGGCCGAAAACAGCAGCGTTTGCCGCTCGGGCGGGCATTGTTGGGTGACTGTGGCAATGTCGTCAAAAAAGCCCATGTCGAGCATGCGGTCAGCCTCATCGAGCACCAGGGTGTTGAGGGCTTCCAGCGACAGGTAGCCGCGCGCCAGGTGATCCATCACGCGCCCAGGGGTGCCGACCACGATGTGGGCACCGTTTTCAAGTGAAGCGCGTTGGCCGCGCAAGGCCACACCGCCGCATAACGTCACCACCTTGATGTTGTCCATGGCGCGCGCCAGGCGGCGGATTTCCACGGTAACCTGGTCAGCCAGCTCTCGTGTGGGGCACAGCACCAGCGCCTGTACGGCAAAACGGCGCGGGTTTAGCCGCTCCAGCAGGGCCAGGCCAAAAGCTGCGGTTTTGCCGCTGCCGGTCTCGGCCTGGGCAATCAGGTCGGTGCCAGCCAGCGCGGTCGGCAGGCCCAAGGCCTGAATCGGTGTCATGCTCAGGTAACCAAGCTGCGTCAGGTTGTCCAGCGTGGCCGGATTCATGGGCAGGGTGTTGAAACTCAGAGGGGCAGTTTGTGTCATGGTGTGATTATCGGCAGGACTTGAGCCAGAGCCAGGGTCAGTCCAGTGGCTGCAATGCCTGGCTCGCTGCGGTCCAGGCCGCACGCAGCACCCCATGCAGCTTTCCGCGGGGCGAGTTGTTTGACAGTGTCAAAGTCGGTTTTGCCGTTCCCCTAGGCACTGTGCAAAATGCGTTTAGCTTGGTGAAGTTTGTCGTGGTGGTCAACCAAGGAGGAGCATGAGGGGGTCAATGGGCCTGGTTGCCATTGAGCATCCGGGCAATCACCGATACCAGATGGCTGATGTCAAAAGGCTTGCCAACGTGCTCATTCATGCCGGCTGACAGACATTCGAGCCGGTCGCTGGCTAGCGCATTGGCCGTCATGGCGATGATGGGCAATTGGGTCAACCCCAATTCCTGGCGGATGACTTTGGTGGCCGCATAGCCGTCCATGACCGGCATCTGGATATCCATCAACACCGCATCAAACTGGGGTTGAGCGGCGGCCACCGCCTCCACGCCGAGCTTGCCGTTGGCCGCCAGCGACACCAGAGCACCCTCAGCCATCAGCAGTTCTTCGGCCACTTGCTGGTTGATCAGGTTGTCTTCCACCACCAGCAGCCGCAATTTGTCCAGTCGCCGGCCACCTGCTTTGGGTTTTTGGACATCCTGGGTGTGGCTGAGTTGTGATTCCACTGTGGCATCAAACAGCATCGAGGCAGTTACCGGCCGTACCAGAAAGCTATCGATTCGTTCCTGTTCCTGCTGAGTGCGCTGCGCCAGTGACTCCCGGCCGTGGGCACTTAGCATCACGATCACCGGTTTGACCGCGTGCGTGCCGGGCTCGCGCTGGCGCACACGATGCGCGGTTTCCCAGCCATCCATGTCTGGCATCTGGCAATCCAGATAAATCACCTCGATGGGAGTACCCTGGCCGCTTCGCTGTTCAAGGATCACCAGTGCTTGCGCGCCGCTACTGGCCCACTCGCACGGCCAGCCCCAGGACCTGATCATCCTTAGGGTCAGGTCAGCGGCCACCGGGTTGTCATCAACCACCAGCACTGAGCGCACGGATTCGCTTGGGCGTGGTGCCACCTGTAGCTCAGTTGCTGTGTCGGTGACGCTGGTCAGCTGTAGCACAAAGGCAAAACTGCTGCCCTGCCCCGGTTTGCTGTACAGACCCAACTCGCCGCCCATCAGTCGAACCAGCCGCTGAGAGATGGCCAGACCCAGTCCGGTACCACCAAACTTGCGAGTGGTCGATGTTTCAGCCTGGGAAAATCCGTCAAAAATGCGGCCTTGGTGGTTGGGTGCGATGCCAATGCCGGTGTCGGTGACGCTGAATTCGATGCTGGCCAGATCGTCTTGGAGCGATTGCAGGCGAACCGCAACCACCACCTGTCCGGTGGCGGTGAACTTGACGGCGTTGCTGCCCAGGTTGATCAACACTTGGCGCAGCCGCATGGGGTCGCCCAGGACCACTTCAGGCAATTGTGGGTCGATGTTGAACAGCACGTCGAGGTGTTTGCCGGCTACGCTGGCCGCCAGCAGCACCGACAGGTCGCGCATCAGACGGTCGATCCGGAACGGGTGGATGTCCAGATCCATCTTGCCGGCCTCGACCTTGGAGAAATCCAGCACATCATTGATCAGGCCCAGCAGCGACTTGGCCGCACTCTCGGCTTTGTCGGTGTAGTCCAGTTGCTGCCGCGACAGGGCGGTGTTTTGCAGCAACTTGAGCATGCCCAGGATGGCGTTCATCGGGGTACGGATTTCGTGGCTCATGTTGGCCAGAAACTGCCCCTTGGCGCGTGATGCGGCCACCGCCGCTTCAGTGGCTTTGACCAGTTCGGTGATGTCGATGCGAAAACCCACCGTGTGGCCATCGGCCATCTTGCGCTCGACCGCCCGCACCACGCGTCCGCTGGCGATGTGTTGAACACGCGTCTGGTTGCCTGAGCGGTAGGCGGCCAGCCGCTCCTGGACCCATTCTTCAACCCGGCCGACAGACTCCTGATAGAAGCCGATAGTGGCACCACGGCGGATCAGATCCTCAAATTGGATTCCGGGAACAATCAGGTGGCTGAGCTGGGGGTAAAGCTGGCGGTATTTTTCATTGCAGTAAACCAGTCGTTCATCGGCATCGAAAATCACAAAAGCCTCGTCAATAGCTTCAATCGACTCATGCAGCAACTGCATGTTGCACCGCGCTTGCTCCTCGGAATTTCGCTGTTCGGTGATATTGAGGTGACTCACCACCGCCCCACCGTGCTCACCGGTGAGTGGTGTGACACTCATGCGAAACCAGCGCTTCTCGGAGGGTGAATGACAAGGGTAGTCCACGGTGAAATCGTCCAGCACGCCAGACAGCACGGCGCGAACACCGGCGAAACAGTCGGGCTCGTCAGCTGCGGCGGATGCTTCAGCCGGTGCAACACAGCTGCAAAAGTAACTCATGCCAATGGATGATTGCAGCGACTCGGGTGCCCCATTGCTCCGGGCAAAGCGCCGCCAAGCCTCGTTGACGGCCATGATGGTGCCACTCTTGTCGATGACGGCGATGTGTTCTGTCAGCGAGTCCAGCACTGCGGTGGTGAACGCTTCGTGGGCGCGGCCTTTGTCCTCGGTCAGTTTGCGCGCTGTGACATCATAAAAATCAACCACCACCTGGGTCAAGGTGCCGGCCGCATCATGTTTGGGTGCGGCGCTGGCCAGCACCCAGACCGTTTGCCGATGTACGCTGGCATGGATGCCCAGCACCATCGCCCTGGTCGGCTGACCCGAAGAAATGGCGCGGTTGACTGGGTAGTCTGACGGCGGTAGGGGGTGCCCATCCTCGGTCACAAAGTGCCAGACCGGGTCCATCGCGGTCTTGCCACGCATCTGATCTACTGAAAGCCCAAGCAATTCGCAAGCGCGCGCATTGCTGAAAACCACCTGGGTGTCAGGTGCATGCACCACGATACCCGTTTGCAGCTGGTTCAATATCTCAAAATGCGGGTTTTGAGTGTCCATGATGCTCACGCTATCTGATCTGTCCCAATGCTGCCTGCCCGTCTTTTCAGCGAACAAAAAACAGCGCACTCATCACCAGTCCGGTGCTGATGATGCCGATTCGAATCCACTGCACGGGCAGACGTTTGGACCAGCGTGCGCCCAGAAATCCGCCCAGCGTGGCCGCCACCATCATCAGCAGACCTTCGCGCCAGGCGATGGCACCAGCCACCACAAAGGCGGCCACCGACAGCCAGGACAGGATCAGTGAATTCAGGTTTTTCAGGGCGTTGGCGGTGTTGATGTGCGACTCACCCGTGGCCGCATACAGCGCCATCAGCAAAATGCCCAGGCCGCCGTTGAAATAACCACCGTAAATGGCAGTCAGCAGCAGGCCAGGTTCGCGCCACCGATCCAGTGCCCTCGCCCCAGCGCCGGTACCCGATGCGCGCCGCGCTATGACGGGTCCCAGGGCAAACAGCAGCGTGGCAAACAGCAAAAGCCAGGGCACGATGCCAGAAAAAACTCTGGCCGGAGTGACCAGCAACAGCAGTGCACCGAGCAGACCGCCAAAAGCGGCAATCGCCATCTCGCGCTTCAGGCGCAACAGGGGCAGTTGGCGTAGCTCGGCGCGAAAGCCCAGCGTGCTGCCCAAGTAGCCGGGGCTGACCGCCAGCGCACTGGTGGCGTTGGCCATGATCGGCGGCACACCGGTGAATACCAGTGCCGGCAAGGTCAAAAAACTGCCACCCCCGGCAACGGCGTTGAGTATGCCTGCGGCAAAGGCCGCGCTAGCCAGCAGCAAAGAGCTTGTCCAAGGGTCGGTGAGCATGGTGCGATTGTCGTCGGACGGTCGGGTTGCCGGAAGACCGCAGGCCTGATCACCGGTTTGTCAGAGCTTACTTTTTGGCTTCCTGGGCGGCGGCCATGGCTTCCATGCGTTTGGCAAACTCTTCCATGTTTTTCATGTCGATCTTGACCTCGCCATCCGGGGTCTTGATGGTCATGCTGGCATCACCGTTGGCCGTTGGTTGGCTTGGCACAACCGGATTGGCAGAGATCCGGACATCGCCCTTGGGGGTGCTGATGTTGATGTCGCCAGTGCCGTGCAGGCGTGACACCGGAGAAGGCATCAGCATGGCACTGAAGGCGCTGATCAGCACGCTGCCGATAATGCCGACCACAGCGGCCACGGCGATGTAGGGCAGTGATTTTTCGGTCGGATTTTTCATCAGGATGGGCAGACCCAGGTACAGAACGTACAGGGAATACAGACCGCCCAAGGCACCCAGCAGGGCCAGGCCTGGCAGCGCGCTGAACACGCCCGCCACCATGGCTGGGGTGCTGGCATAAACCGACAGTTTGACCGCATTCAACAAATTGGGCTGCCCGCCAAAAGTGTTTGCCAGCATGTTGATCAGCCAGCCCCACACCCCCACCATCACCAGTGTCATGACGTACTGGCTGACCATCATGCCCAGTCCAGCCCCAATCGGGATGCGCATGGAGACGCCAAAAAAACCGCCCACACCCAGAATGCTCCAGCCGATAAAGCCCGCAACCGCCGGAATGGCGGCCAGAATCAGCATGTAGGGCACATAAAGTTTTTGAAAATCGCTGGCCTCCTGATCAATGATCGGCCAGGTTTCGGCGGGTTTGATGATGATGGCCTTGACGCGTTCAACGATGTCCATGGTTTACCTCTGTGGAGAGTCCGAAAGATGGGAAAGGTCCAGTTTAGTCAGCTTCAGGGCAAATTGCCAGTGCTACGCTGCCTTGACGACTCGCACCTTTTTGACGGCTTTCTTGTTAACGGCTTTCTTGGGCAGCTCAGCAATGGTTTTTTTTGCCCGTGCGATCAGCGCGAGTTCACGCACTTTTTCAATATCTTCGTCACTGAATGGCCCGTTCACGCCGCTGATGGCGGCCAGCTTCATGCCGTGCTTGAGGCCGAGCTGGTAAATCTCGCGCACCTTTTCCCACTCAATGGCGCGGCCCACCGTGAAGTTCTCAAACCGGCCTTCGAGCGTCAGCACGATGGTCTCGGCCAGACAGGCATAGGCCACCCCTTGGGGCAGACCGATGTTTTTCATCACCACCTTGTCGCCGGGAAGCTGGATTTCGCCGGACTCGATCACCAGCACGTCAGGTCGCTTGGCCACTTCAGAGGCCGGCAGGTCCAGCGGACGCGCCACGTCGGTGATGACACAACCCGGCTTGACATTCATGATGTCGAGCACCTTTTTGCCGGCACCCGAGGTGGCGGTCACGATCATGTCCATGTCGGCAATGTCCCGGTCGGCCTTGGCAGACAAAAACAGCTTGGCGTCCGGTGTTTCCAGCAGGATCGATTCCTTGAGCGACAGCAGTTTGGCCGTTTCAGGCGATACCAGATAGACCTCTTCGGCCACTTTGGCGATCAGGCGCGCACAGACCGAGCCAATGGCCCCGGTGGCACCGACCACCATGGCCTTGAATTTGGCACGTTGACGGCCCTTGGGCACAGGTACCAGCCGCATGCGTCGCATCGCATCATGAGCCGCCCACAGTGCGCCCGAGGCACTGTAGCTGTTACCGGTGGTGATGGGCAGCGGCGAGCGTTTGGCTACTGTCACGCCGGCATCACCCACCACCTTGGTAAAGGCGCCCAGTCCCATGATCTGCGCGCCCAGGCGTTTGGACATGGCTGCGGCATCGAGCAGCCGACGGTAAGTGAACTCGGGGCTGTGACGCATGATCTCTTTGGGTGTGCCGCCGACCGAGATCAGCCAGCCTTCGGCCTCAACCCCGCTGGGTGACTGGATGCCGCTGACATGCGAATAGACAAACGGTGGCGCATAGGCCATGATTTTTTCCAGCGAATTCATCAGCACCGGCGGCGACACCTGCGACAGCAGGTCGATGGGCTTGACCTTCTTGAAATACTCTTGCGACAGCGGGTGGATGACGAAGGCAAAGCGGTTCACCCGCTTGAAACCGTTGGGGTAAACGATGCGCGGCGCGAGCTGCAGGCTGGTGATGATTTCTAGGTAGTCATCTTCCAGGATTTCTTTGGGTGACTTGTCGGTGGCCGCACAGATCATGGCATCCAGCAGATCGGGCCCCAGGCTGTGGCCCTGCATCACCGGCGCACCGTCAATCACCATGTGCACCCCCTTGGCAGCCAGCAGCGCCATGCGTTCGTCACTGACGGTGGAGGTGATGATGGTCTTGCCGGCCAGTTCTTCCAGGCCAAATTCATCGAGTTCATACACCGGTGCGACGATTACGTTGGCCTTTTGCATGGCTTTGCGCAGCAAAAAGTGCATCCATTCCTTCACCGGA
>JAIFMA010000190.1 GCA_020048795.1 Rhodoferax sp. | reverse complement strand
AAGCCGATCAAAAGCTGCTAGAGCGCAACACCGAATACACATCCTCTGCAGATGCGATGTCTGAGCGCCTTGTGCTTGAAGAAAGCCTGATGGGGGCAACCGCAATTCAGCGTGACATCGCCATCAAGCAGTACGAAATCCAGATCAAGCTGGAAAAAGAACTTCGCGAAATCAAAAACTCAGATGCGTCTGATCCCGCAAAGTTAGCTGCTATTGCAAGCGCCGAGTCAGCCGCTGCCAAAGAGAAAAACGTCATCGCCAGCAACGCCTACCGGGTTGAATGGCAAAAAACCGCAGACACCATCCAAAACAGCCTGACTGATGCCTTCATGGGTGCCATTGACAACGGCAAGAGCCTGTTCGTCAACCTGCGTGACAGCATTGTCGGCATGTTCAAAAACATGGTTTTGCGCCCAACCGTTCAGGCGTTTGTTGGTGATGTCATGGGTGCTGTGGGGCTTGGTGGTGGTGCATCAGGAGCATCAGGCATAGCTGGTGCAGTCAATACCGCAAGCAGTCTAAACACTCTATATGGCGCTGGTAGTCAAGCACTATTTGGCGCATCAGCGGGTGCATCCGGCGCGTCCCTGGCATTCGGTAACGCGGTCGGAATGGCTGGCGGGGATGCTCTTGGCGCAATGATTGCTGCAAATGGGTCGTGGGCAGGGGTAGCTTCCGGGACCACTGCGGCGGCCGCCGCTGGGTCAGCCGCCGCTGGGTCAGCCGCCGCTGGGTCAAGCCTCACCAGCGCCATGGCCGCTATCCCCGGCTGGGGTTGGACACTTGCTGGCGGACTAGCCCTAGCAGCCATATTCGGTGGCAGCGATGGCCCGGACTTGGTGGCCACCGGTTCATCAAACCGCAAGTTTGACAGAACTGGAAAGCTAATTGAGGACAACCCTTACGAGCCATATGGAGGCAACACAGCGGGCATTACAAAAACCATCACCAACATGGAGGATGGCTATCTTAAGGCCGCAAACGCTCTAGGCATTAACACTGTTGAAAGCACATTCGGCAGCGCGTCAAGCGTTATGAGCGATGGGTCGGATCCAAAATTTGGCATTTACGCCAAAGCTGGCGATAAAACATTCCAAAGTGGCGAACAAGCCTACAGCGAAGCTGCTATGTCCCTTGCCGCCAGCCGTGCCGTGTTCACCGCGCTTCAGGCCAGCGAAATGCCCAAGTACCTCTCGGGCGTGTTCGACGGCATCACCGCATCAACAGCAACCCAAGAGCAAATCGACGCCGCGCTGACGGGGGCCACAGCCCTTTCCAACTTCAACAAAGAGCTGCAAAACCTGCCCTTCACCAAGCTCGCAGACTTGAGCTTTGCCGCCACCCAATCGTTGATAGGTTTTGCCGGGGGACTTGACACCCTCAAGGCCAACCTTGGCACCTACTACACCAATTTCTACAGCGAAGAACAACAACGCGCCCAGACCATCACCAACATCAACAAGGCCATTGCAGGCAGTGGCATCGACGCGGCCACAGCAACCCGAGACAGTTTCAGAGAAGTTGTCGAGGCGCAAGACCTGACCACCGAGTCGGGCCAAAAGATGTACGCTGCGCTGCTGTCCGTCAGTGGCTCAATGGCTGGCCTTATCACCGCCAGCGAATCAGCAGCAAAAGCCGTCACCGACCAAGCCACCGCCACGGCCAAAGTTGCCGAAGAAGCCAGCAAAGCCGCCGCAGAAGCCAGCAAAGCCGCCGCAGAGCTGAAGGGATCATGGCAAGACAAGCTCGACGTGCTGACCGGCTCCACAACACAATGGTCAATCGACCTGCGCGATGCCCTGGCCACCACCACAGATGACGCTACCCGCCAGATCATCCAACGGGTGTTCGACCTGCAAAAACCAGCCGTTGGCGACGCCAATTCCGGCGGTGAGATCGCACAGACCATCGAGTCCACATCGACCACGCAAAACACATTCCTGCAAGACATCGCCACGGCGGTTAGCAAGGTCGAGACTGCCACCCGCGAGTCCATCAGCGCACTGACTGAGCAAATCACCGCTGTACGTGCCAACACTGCGCAAACCGTGAGTGGGTTGACATCGCAGTCAGACACCTACGCCCGTGTGGCCGACTCGATGAAGTCCCTGATGGACTCCATCCTTGGCACCACCAGCGCCATCAGCCCCGAGGCCAAACTTGCCGCCCAACGTGCAGACTTTGAGAGCATCGCGTCGAAAGCGCTTGCTGGCGATGTGTCGGCCGCCGAGCAGCTACCCACAGCAGCATCCGCGCTACTCGACACGTCATCCAAGTACAGCGCCACATCAGCCAGCTACAACTACGACCAAGCCCGCGCATACGCAGTAGCCTCGACCGTGCGCGACTCGGCGATGGGGCAGGCAAGCAACTACGGCAGTCAAGCCAGTAGCGTTGCGGCAAGCGGGTATGCAACAGCCAAAGCGCTTGAGCAGCAACTCGCAGATATGCAAAAACTTGCTGAGACTGAGGCGACGGCATCGGAGTGGTACAAAAAGTGGCAGCATGACAAAACCACAAACCCTGATGTTTTTGCGTCCTTTGCAGACCCCATTAAATCAGGAAGCCCCTTCTACTCGATAGTGAAGGACTACGCTGAAAAATACAACCTGCCGCAGATTTTTCCTGAAGACGAAGTATCTGCCTATGTTGCTCAAAACGCATACAACGACACCGCTGCTCAGTACGGGTACGACCCACGGATTGCAGACGTAATCTCGTACAGAAACAAAAATATGGCGTTCCTTGAGCAGTCATCAGACCCTCAAAGCAATTTACAAGATATTCGCTCAGATCCAATATACCCACACCTTAGCAGCCTGGCCAGGCAGTTTGGGATACCGTTTTTTTCATCCGGCACCGACTACCTGCCATCCGACCAACTGGCCTACGTCCATAAAGGCGAGCAAATCGTCCCTGCAGCCTACAACCCCAACAACCCCAACAACCCCAACAACTCGCGCAGCGATGCAGCACTACTGACAGAAATCACGCTACTGCGTGCCGAGGTATCTGCCCTGCGCACCGAGGCAAGGGCCACGGCCATCAACACCCGAAAGATTGCCGACCTCACCGACACCGCCACAGAAGGCGGACGCGCCATGCAAACCGAGGTGTACGCATGACACTCAGAGCCATCCCACCCATGGCCCTAAGTTCGGCCAACACCACCAGCACCGCCGCGGAGTCCATTTACACCGCCTACGCTGCTGGCACGGCCTACGCGCTAGACGCTACCTGTACTGATGGCGGGCGTGACTACAAAAGCCTGCAAGCCGCCAATACCGGCCACACACCAGCGTCATCCCCGACATGGTGGCTTGACCTTGGGCCATCCAACAAGTGGCAGATGTTTGATGCCGAGCGCAACACCGCCACCACCGCCACATCGCCCCTTACCGCCGTCATCACACCGGGCCAGCGCGTTGATGCCATGGCGCTTTACGGTGTCGTTGCAGACTCAGTAACCATCACCCAGACCTATGGCGGCGGCACCGTTTACACCAAAACCATCGGCCTGCTTGATCGCATCACGTTGGGCTGGTCTGACTACTTTTTCGGCACCTTTGAGTACCGTGAATCGGTATGGGTCTTTGACCTGTTGCCCTACACCACCGGCACCGTCACCATCGTGTTTAGCAGATCAAGTGGCAGCGTATCGTGTGAGACAGTCGTACTGGGCACCGCCGTCGAAATCGGCTCACCCCAGTACGGTGCCGAGTCAGACATCGTGGACTTTTCAAACATCGAGCGCGATGGCTTTGGAAGCGCCACCCTGATCAAGCGCAAAAACGTGCCTCGTATGTCGGTGTCCATGATGATCACCAAAGCACAAATCAACCGCATACGCCGCCTGCGCGAAACGCTCGCTGCCAGTCCCGCCGCGTGGATCGGGATGGACAACTCGCAAGACGGCTACGCCGACGCGGTATCCATGCTGGGCATCTTTAAGAGGATGCCTATAGTTATCGAGTACTACACGCACTCGCTGGTCAACCTCGAAATTGAAGGACTCTAATGGCAACGTCACCCACTCCCATAGCTGCGCTACCTACACCGCCCAGCACGTCATCACCCAGCACATTTGACGCGCTGGCTGATGGCTTTATCGGTGCTTTGCCGGTGTTTCGCGCCGAGACAAACGCGGTGGCCGTCACCACCTACGATAACGCCGTGGGAGCCGCAGCCAGCGCAAGTACGGCCACCACACAGGCAGGCACAGCAACAACGCAGGCGGGCCTTGCGGCTACCGCTAAAACAGCAGCAGAAACAGCGCGAGACGCGGCAGCGGCTTATGCAGCATCTCTGCCATCAGGCTCGATTAACGACAGCGTGACAGACAGCGCAAACACTTGGTCTAGCACCAAGATCAGTACGCAAATAGCAACAGGCGGCACAGCAGGTGTCAATAGTCAGTCATCAAACTACACAATACTCAGCAGCGACAAAGGAAAAATTGTCAGCCTGACCGGTGCAACCTCAAGCACATTCACCACGCCAGCGGCGGCAACGGTCGGCGCAGGATGGTATTGCTACGTCAAGAATGCAGGCAACGACACGACATCGGGAACGAATCCGGTGACGCTGACGATTGACGGAAACTCCAGCGAAACAGTCGATGGTGTCGCCACAGTTACGGAATACACCGGCGGAGCATTGCTGCTGAGTTCGGATGGCACGAACTGGACAACCATTCGGGTGTCGGCGGGGTTTGCGCGATTTACGCAGACCGGAACGCTGACATTCCCGACAAAAGCTTCCGGCTGGCGCGTCGAGGCGTATGGTCCTGGCGGTAATGGCGGCGCGGCAAACAGAACCACCTCGGGCGGCGGCGGCGGCGGCGGTGGGGCGATGATGCCCCGCCAGTTTGTAGCTGGCCTCGCTGTCAACACATCTGTAACAGCCACGGTGGCAACTGGAGGCAGTGCTGGCTCCACTCAACTCGGATCATCGGAGCCGTATTACGCGCGAGCCTTTGGTGGGGCTAACGGCTCCGTTGCGGTTCCGGGCGGCGGTGGTGGATGGGAGAGTGCAGGGAGCGCATACAACGGGGGGGCCCCCAATGCTGATGTCGGCACACATTACAGTGGTAGCGGTCGGCAACGTATGGGTTTGGTGAGCACCTATTCAATCGCATCCAACGTTGGCGGCGGCGGCGGCGGCGGCGCGGCGGATGGCAATGCAGAATATGGTGGAGGTGGCGGGGAGAGCGGCGGTTCAGTGTATGGCGGTGGCGGCGGCGGCAACCACGGCGCAAGGGGTGGAGGGTTTGGTTCCTACGCTGGCAACGGCGGAGGCGCAGCGGGATCATACGGAGTATCAAGTAATGGCGGCAACGGAACGGCAGGAACGTCACGCACATGGGGCGCAGGCGATGGTGGCGGCGGCGGCGGAAATACAACATGGGCTGGAAAATCCTACGTTGGCGGGAATGGTGGTGGTGGTGGCATTCCTAGCGGCGGCGGCGGTGGCGCTGGTGCTGGCGGCGAATTCGGGTCGGAAGGCACATTCGGTGCTGGCGGTCGTGGCGAAATCCGCGTTTGGTACTGGTAGGAGAAATCATGCGAACACATATCATTGAAAACGGCATTGTCGTCAATACCATCGAAGTTGAATCCATCGAAGCAGCGCAGGGGTTTTTCCCCGGCGCAGTAGTCATCGAAGCCACGGAAGGGTCGGTTGGTTGGTTGTGGAATGGCACAACGCTTAGCGAGCCGCCTGTACCCCCTAAGACCCGCGACGAACTCAAAGGAAATCGGTCTGCGGCTGTCGGCGCAATTAAAGTCACAACGACAGCAGGCAACACCTTTGATGGTGATGAAATCTCCCAGGGCCGCATGGCTCGCGCAATACTCGCCCTTAGCACAGGGTTGGCTCCCTCGGTCACTTGGGTGCTGGCTGACAACTCCACAATCAACGCCACGGCAGCGGAATTGACCGAGGCGCTGGTGCTGGCAGGTCAGGCGCAGGCTGCAATATGGGTGATCGAATGAAGGCGACCCTGCTCGCCATAGGAGCAAACGTCAACCGGCGCGTGCTGATGATGGCGTATTTGCTCGACAGCGCCGTGCTGGGCATCCTGACGCTTGGCAACGTCAAAGTAGGCGAAACCATCAGCAGCGTAGCCTGGGACCTGGAGCAGGACGGAAAGCCACTGGGCAAAGTGCTGCGCCCGGTCATCGACTGGATCATGCGCCCGGTTGAGGCTGATCACTGCCAGCTGGCGTACCAAACCTATCTCAAAATCATTGGAGTCCTGCATGAATGAAAAAGTCCAAAACGACATTGATGCGCTGATCAGCGGCGAAAACGACCCTGGTAAGCGTGCAGTGTTGATCGTGCTGCAAAGCATCAACCGCAGCTTGATCGCCAACACCATCGCCACGGAGCGCACCCAAGTGGACGTGGAAAAGCACCGTGCCGACTTTAGTGTGCACCTGAAAAACTTTGAAGCCCACGCCATGAACGAGGAAGCCATCATGAACAAAGGCAAAGGCGCTTGGTGGGTGATGGCGTTTGTGCTGTCTTTGGTACAGGTGCTTGCCATCTACGGCTGGAACAGCTCGCGCCGCGAAATTGAGACGATGCAGGCCGCAGCGCACGACGCTGAAGTCACGCATTTGAAAATGCAGGCCCGCATTGACGCGCTGGAGAAGGGCAAATGACGCTGCACGAAAACTGGCGACACCTTCTGCGCAAAAGCTGGTCTGTGCGCTGGATCGCGCTGGCTGGCCTGCTGTCGGGCGTTGAGGTGGTGTTGCCAATTTTCAGCGACTCGATGCCGCGCAATCTGTTTGCCGTGCTGTCGATGGCGGCCACGGTC
>JAIFMA010000047.1 GCA_020048795.1 Rhodoferax sp. | reverse complement strand
AGCCTGTCTGCGCACTCGGTCGCGGCCTAAAGCTGCTGGCCAATCAAATCTCGGTCTGCTCGGCCATTTCCAAAGCGTCATCGACCTCGATACCCAGGTAGCGCATGGCGCACTCCAATTTCAGACATCCTGATCCGGTCGGAAAACCGGTATGTGTGCACGCTCCTTGCACGGGAACCGGGAGATCTCGGGTTTGACCAGCCAATATTGGCTGGCCCGCATTGGGAAGGCGAGGAGCCGTAGCCGATGATGTACGAACCCGAGAAGTCACCTGCAACCCGGCGACCTGATTGACACCGGCACGCCCGAAGGCGTGGGCGCGCAAGGTGGCTGGCGACAAGATTACCGGTCGCGTTGAAGGTGTGGCCGAAGTGGTCCTGACTGTCGGCGCACCTGAGTAAGATGCCGCGATGAACCTCTACAACTTCTTTCGCAGCGGCACCTCGCACCGGCTGCGCATCGCCTTGAATCTCAAGGGCCTCCGTTACGACTACGTGGCAGTGGACCTGCGCAAGAACGAACACCAGGGCGCGGCTTTCAAAGCCCTGAATCCGCAGGGCCTGGTGCCGGCACTCGCCGACGGTGACCATGTGCTGACGCAGTCGGTGGCCATCATTGAATGGCTGGAGGAACGCTATCCCACGCCCGCGCTGCTGCCCTCCGATGTGAACGATAGAGCCCATGTGCGCGCCTTGGCGGCCATCGTCGGTTGTGACATCCACCCGGTCAACAACAAGCGTATTCTCGACACGCTGCGCGCCAGTTTTGGTGCCGATGATGCTGCCATCAACCAGTGGTGTGGCACCTGGATCAGCGATGGTTTTGATGCCTACGAAGCGCTGCTGGCGGCAGACACACGGCGCACAGGCTTCAGCTTTGGCAACACACCGACCCTGGCCGATGCCTACCTGATCCCGCAGATTGAGAGCGCACGCCGCTTCAAGGTAGACCTTGGTCGCTGGCCTTTGATCATGGAAGTGGATGCGAAATGCGGCGCACTAGATGCCTTTCAGCGCGCCGCACCCATGGCACAACCTGATGCCTCGTAAATGGCTTAGCATCGACTTTTTGCTGAAGGATCAGCCATGCAATCGCTCTTCTTCTCTATCCAGGTGGATCGGATTGCGCTGGCGCGGCAACGCTATTTTGAAGAAGGTGAGCTGCCCTCTGGCATCGTCAGCGAGGCCGTTTTTCAGTCTTGGGCCCGCTGCCTACGGCTGAAGCAGGACCCGCGCGGACAACTGGCGTTCCAGCCGGTTTCAGCCCGCCGTGCACAGTTGGCTTTACAAAAGAACCGCTTGCTGCGCGATGCATGGCTGGCCGAGGCCAGAGAGCTGGGCGCGGTGCTGGGGGCCAAGGCCTGCGGCAGTGCGCAGGCACGGCGCAGCCACTGAGCCAACGCGGCCTCCGTCAGCAACACAAAACCCTGGTTGGTACCCCCCGGCATGGTGATACGTTCGCGCCAGTTCCTGCGTCAGCGTGGCGGCACCGGATTGGATAGTCTGGCCACCCAAGAAAAAGCACACAGCCAACTGGCGCAGGACAGTCGTCTGCAGATCGCAGCAAGATTTTGAGGCCTTCCATGCGGCGACAGCGGGCGCTTTTTAACCCAATGCGGTCTTCACCAGCAAAAATTCGCCCAGTGGCTGGCTTTGGCCGTTCAGGATCACCAGCACCTTGTGCATCCCCGGGTAATGTTTGCGTGTGGTCATTTCGGCCAGCGACAGCGTTTTGCCCAGTGTGGCGGTTTGGCCGGGCGCCAGTCTCACCGTTTTGAGCTTGAACACCTTGACTTTGCTCTTGCCATTGGCTTTGAGGTAAGCCACGCCCAGGTCAAGCAGCAAACTTTGGGTCAGCGTGTGGGTGTTGGTCACTGTAAACGCGATGGTGACGGTGCCACCCATCACCACCCTGGCAGGATGAATCTGGACGCTGCTCACGGCAACCTGTGCCGCCGTGCCAAACCCCAGCACCTTGAGCGCACCGCTTTCCCCGCGTTTGACCGCAGAGCGCAGCGCGTGACCCACGATCCAGGCGCGTTCGGCGCTGGCACCACGCAGCCATTTTTCAGCGGTGCTGGCCAGCAGCGCGGGGTGGTCCTTGCCAATGTCATTGAGGTTGTTGGCGACTGAGCGGCGCACATACAACTCGGGGTCGTCTTTGAGCTCTTCCAGCAGGGCCAGCACGGGCTTCGGGTCGGCCTGAAACTGGCGCAGACGCGGCGCCCAGGGCAGGCGTGGCCGGGTGCCCTCTGAGACCAGCCGCCGAACGTGTGGACTGGGGTCGCGGGTCCAGACTTCAAGCTGACGCAGCGTGGCGCGTGGGTCGTGTTCGAGGAAGGCACGGATGCTGAACTCGGCGGTAAAGCGTTGTGTCAAGGCATGCTGGGCCTGCATGGAAATCTCAAAATGCGCCAGACCAAATTCGGCAACAAACAGGGTGTGCGGCAGGTACAAGAACGAAGCCATGCTTTGCTGCGGGTCGCGCCCATGTGGCTGGTCAAGCGATGCCAGCAGGATGGCGATGGCCTGCGGGTAATCTTGCGGCAGAAAGCGGCGCAAAGCCAGAGCGATTTTTTTGCCACGTGGCATCAGCGCCAGTGCGTCGTAGCCGTAAAGCACGTCGCTTTCGAACATCGCGCTGTCAAAGGGCGGGTAAACCGCCGCAATCATGGCGGCAATGGCGCGTGGCACATCAGCGCCATACTGGTTTTTCAAAGGTTCAGCCATGATGGTTTTGCGTGGAGTTTTCGGATGTGGTGACGGGGCAGGCACCCATGGCAAAGTATCGCAGCGCCGGCAGCAAGCCCCCACAGCTTTTATGCCCGTCTGAGGCAGTCACCCTGTGGCGCAGGGCCTCAAAGTGCACAATCTGGCCATGAAAGCACCCCCCAGATTACAAGCGCTCATTGAAGAAGGCCTGATCGACAGCGTGGTGCGCCAGCTGATGAGTGGCAAAGAGGCCATGGTTTTTGTGGTGCGTTGTGGTGATGACATTCGCTGCGCCAAGATCTACAAGGAAGCCACCCAGCGCAGTTTTCGCCAGGCCGTGGATTACACCGAAAACCGCAAGGTGAAAAACTCGCGCCAGGCGCGTGCCATGGCCAAAGGTAGCCGGTTTGGTCGCCAGGCGCAAGAGGCCGCCTGGCAAAGTGCTGAAGTGGATGCGCTGTACCGGCTGGCGGCTGCCGGCGTGCGGGTGCCGCAGCCGTATAACTTTCACGAGGGGGTGTTGCTGATGGAGCTTGTCACCGATGCCCAGGGTGACGCTGCGCCACGACTGAACGATGTGGCGTTCACCCCGGAGCAGGCACTGGCCCACCACACCACGCTGATTGCTGAGGTGGTGCGCATGTTGTGCGCCGGGGTGGTGCACGGCGATTTGTCCGAGTTCAACATCCTGCTGGCGCATTCGCCTGGTGACGGCGATGGCACCGACACGCCAGTGATCATCGACCTGCCCCAGGCGGTGGACGCAGCAGGCAACAACCACGCCCAGCGCATGCTGCTGCGCGATGTGACCAACTTGCGCGACTTCTTTGGCCAGTTTGCCCCCGAGTTGCAGAGCACCCACTTCGGCCCCGAGATTTGGCATCTGTACCAGGCCGGCCTGCTGAGCCAGGACAGCGTGTTGACCGGTCATTTTGAGCGCCCACACGGCAGCGTGGATGTGCCGGGTGTGATGCGCGAGATCAACGACGCCCGGGATGAAAACGCGGCGCGCCAGCTGCGCAGGCAGGCTGCGACCTGAGGCATCCCCTTTCGGCGCGTTGTTTCCTTATTGGCCGAACGGTTCGCCGTCATATTCGCCTTTTGCCCCAAGGTAAACTTGGTTAAGCGATCAGTCGCCAGCCTGGTGATGAAAATTTTATAACTATGAATTTAATAGCTACTCCCGCCCGTCTATCAACGGCTAGAAGCACTTTTGATGCCGAATTCAAGGCGCGTTTGCACTGGTCGGCAGACACCGATGCAGACATCGAACAGCGGGTGGCAGACATCCTGGCCGACGTGCAACAGCGGGGTGATGCGGCGGTGCTGGATTACACCGCGCGTTTTGATGGCCTGCAGGCCAGGAGCATGGCAGAACTTGAATTGACTCAAGCCGAACTCAAACGCGCTTTTGATGCGCTGCCAGGTGTGCAGCGGGAGGCATTGGAGTCAGCGGCCCGGCGTGTGCGCAGCTACCACCAAGCCCAGCGCAAGGCCAGTGGCGAGAGCTGGAGTTACCGCGACGAAGACGGCACGCTGCTGGGCCAGAAGGTCACACCCTTGGATCGGGTTGGCATTTATGTGCCCGGTGGCAAGGCGGCGTACCCGTCGAGTGTGCTGATGAATGCCATTCCAGCGCACGTTGCGGGGGTCGGCGAAATCATCATGGTGGTGCCAACCCCGGTGCGTGGCAGCGTGGCCAGCGGCGGCACGGGCACTGCATCCGATGCCAAACCCGAAGTTAATACACTGGTGCTGGCCGCCGCCTATGTGGCAGGGGTCACACGCGCCTTCACCATTGGCGGCGCGCAAGCAGTGGCGGCGCTGGCCTATGGCACAGCGACCATCCCCAAGGTGGACAAAATCACCGGCCCCGGCAACGCCTATGTGGCCAGCGCCAAAAAGCGCGTGTTTGGCGTGGTCGGTATCGACATGATTGCCGGCCCCAGCGAAATTTTGGTGCTGGCCGACGGGTCAACGCCGCCAGACTGGGTGGCGATGGATTTGTTCAGCCAGGCCGAGCACGATGAACTGGCGCAAAGCATTTTGCTGTGCCCCGATGCGGCCTATATCGAGCAGGTGCAGGCCAGCATCAACCGCCTGCTGCCCGAGATGCCGCGCCGTGCCATCATTGCCACGTCGCTCAATGACCGTGGCGCGCTGATCCACACCCGCAGCATGGAAGAAGCCTGCGCCATTGCCAACACGATTGCCCCGGAGCACCTGGAAGTCAGCAGCCGTGACCCGCACCGCTGGGAGCCCTTGCTGAAACACGCCGGGGCTATTTTTCTGGGCGCTTACACCAGCGAGAGCCTGGGCGACTATTGCGCCGGGCCCAACCATGTGTTGCCAACCAGCGGCACGGCGCGTTTTTCGTCACCACTGGGCGTGTACGACTTTCAAAAACGCAGCAGCCTGATTGAAGTCAGCCAAGCCGGTGCGCAAACCCTGGGGCAAATTGCCTCGGTGCTGGCGCATGGCGAAGGCCTGCAGGCGCATGCGCGGGCGGCCGAGATGCGGCTCCAATCAGCCACGTGACCCCATGAAGCCAACATTGATGAGTCCTGATCCTTCGTTTCAAGTCCAAACCCTGATTTCTCAGCGCATCCGCCCTGACGTGTTGGCGATGCACGCCTATGCGGTGCAGGATGCCACCGGCATGGTCAAGCTCGACGCCATGGAAAACCCGCATCGCCTGTCGCCCGAGTTGCAGGCCAAACTGGGCCAACGCCTGGGTGCGCTGGCACTGAACCGATATCCGGATGGCCGCATTGACGACTTGCGCGCAGCCCTGGCTCGCCACACCCACATGCCAGAAGGCTACGCCCTGATGCTGGGCAATGGCTCGGATGAGCTGATCAGCCTGCTGGCGCTGGCCTGTAGCATGCCGCCGTCAGCAGCCAATGGCTTCCAAAAGTCCTGTGTGCTGGCACCGCTGCCGGGTTTTGTGATGTATGCCATGAGTGCCCAGTTGCAGGGGCTGGATTTTGTCGGTGTGCCCTTGACTGCCGACTTTGAGTTGGATGTGCCCGCCATGCTGTCTGCCATCGCGCAGCACCGGCCGGCCCTCACTTACCTGGCCTACCCGAACAACCCGACCGCCAATTTGTGGGCTGACAATGCCATGGAGTCCGTTATTGAAGCGGTGGCAGGGCAGGGCGGGCTGGTGGTGGTTGACGAGGCCTACCAACCCTTTGCGGCTAACAGCTACATCAACCGCTTGACCCGGCATGGCCATGTGCTGCTGCTGCGCACCCTGAGCAAATTTGGCCTGGCCGGCATCCGGCTCGGGTATCTGATCGGGCCGCAGGCGCTGATGGCCCAGATTGACAAGGTGCGCCCGCCCTACAACGTCAGTGTGCTGAATGGCGAGGCGGCCCTGTTTGCGCTCGAACATCAAGAGGTATTTCAGGCTCAAGCCCTTGATGTGATTGCGCAAAGAGCTATGCTTTTTGAAGCGTTTTGCAGGTTGCCCGGGGTCCAGGTTTTCCCCAGCCAGGCCAACATGATGTTGCTGCGCGTGCCCGATGCCGCCAAAACCTTCGACGGCCTGAAAGCACGTGGTGTGCTGGTCAAGAACGTTTCTAAAATGCACCCATTGTTGAACCAATGCCTGCGCCTGACGGTCGGCACCGAGATTGAAAACCGCCAATTGCTGGCAGCCCTGGAAGCATCCCTATGACCAACTATCCACTCACTGAACTCCCCGAAGCACCCGCCACCTGCGCACCGCGTATGGCCGAGCTGACCCGCAACACCGCCGAAACTCAGGTTTCAGTGCGCGTCAATCTCGACGGCACCGGTGTCTCGCGCTTGCACACCGGGATTGGTTTTTTTGACCACATGCTTGACCAGATTGCCCGTCACGGCCTGATCGATCTTGACATCGATGCCGAGGGCGACCTGCATATCGATGCCCACCACACGGTGGAAGATGTCGGTATTACCCTGGGGCAGGTGGTGAATCAGGCAGTCGGTGACAAAAAAGGCATTCGCCGTTATGGACATGCTTATGTGCCGCTAGACGAGGCTTTGAGCCGGGTGGTGATTGATTTTTCGGGTCGGCCGGGTTTGCTGATGAATGTGCCCTTCACCAGCGGCAACATCGGCACGT
>JAIFMA010000102.1 GCA_020048795.1 Rhodoferax sp. | reverse complement strand
CCCCTATCAGCATCAGCTCAATCCAGAACACGCTGCCCGTCCCTTCGGTGCTGGTCACGCCAATCTGGCCACCCATCTGCTCCACCAGGCGCTTGCTCACCACCAGGCCAATGCCAGTGCCTTCTT
Organism: Rhodoferax sp.; assembly: GCA_020048795.1. GTDB lineage: Bacteria > Pseudomonadota > Gammaproteobacteria > Burkholderiales > Burkholderiaceae_C > Rhodoferax. The sequence goes on along the minus strand of JAIFMA010000102.1, from coordinate 6,887 downwards.
CGTCGCTGTCTTCTTTGCCCAAGCGGTTGAAGGGTTGAAAAAGCTGGTTGATTTTCTCTTCGCTGCAAGTGACATGCACGCTGCCACCCTGGCGGTTGTACTTGATGGCGTTGGACAGCAGGTTGATGACCCCCTGCTTCAGGCGGGTCCGGTCGGCACCGACAAAACACCGCACAAGGGTCTCGGGAAAGTGCAGCTGCACCTCTTTTTTCTGTGCCAGCGGTTCAATCAGCTTCTGGCAGTCTTGCAACACATCTGACAGCAGAACCGGCTCGCGCGACAGCGACAGCCGTCCGGACTCGATCAGCGCCAGGTCCAGCACCTCGTTGATCAGCTCCAGCAAATACCAGCCAGCCCGCAAAATCTGGTCAATGCTGGCTTTTTGGCTCGGTGTGGGTAGTGGCGTACCCGACTCCATCAGCTGGGCAAAACCCAGAATGGCGTTGAGCGGTGAGCGCAACTCGTGGCTCATGCCCGACAAAAACTCGGACTTGGCCTGGTTGGCCTTGTCGGCGGCGGCCCGGGCGCTTTCCAGCTCGGCGTTTTTGTCGCGCAGCACCTGGTCAAGCCGTTCGCGCTCGGCCTCCACTGCCTTGCGTGCGGTGTTGTCGGTGCCAATCAGCAGGTAACCAATGATGCTGCCGGCCTCGTCGCGCAGCGCCGTGACCGACACCACCGCCGGAAACCGGCTGCCGTCTTTGCGGATGTAGGTCAGCTCGTAAATGTCTTCAATGCCGCGCGAAGCCTTGAACACCAGCGCCTCAAAGCCGGGGGTGATGTCGGTCTCCAGCTCCAGGCTCAGGGTTTTGGCCCGGGCTATGATTTCTTGCGGGTCCGAGATGTCAGCCGGGGTGCGCTGGTCCATCACCTCGGCTGCCGAGTAACCCAGCATGCGCTCGGCTCCGACATTAAAAATCTGGATCACACCTTTGGCATCGGTGGCAATGCTGGAAAAATTGGCGCTGTCAAAAATGGCTTTTTGCAGCGTGCTGACCTTGCGCAGCGCCAACTGGGCGGCATATTCTTCAGTCACATTGCGAAACACCAGCACGGCACCCACCACCAGGTTGTCGCTGTCGCGAATCGGGGCACAACTGTCGGAGATGTCAAATTCGTGGCCATTGCGGGCGATCAGCACCGTGTGGTTGGCCAAACCCTGCACCGTACCTTGTGCCAGTGTCCGCGCCACCGGAATGGTGGCGGGTTCACGGTTTTCCTTGTTGATGATGTGAAACACGACATTGATCGGCTGACCCTGGGCCTGCGCCTGGGTCCAGCCGGTCAGCGCCTGCGCCACCGGGTTCAGCAGGGTCACGCAAGCCTGAGCGTCGGTGGCAATTACCGCGTCGCCAATCGAGTTGAGCGTGACGGCCAGCTTTTGCTCACCTTGCTGCAAGCGGTGGTTGGCCAGCGCCAACTGGCGGTTGGTGTCCTCTTGCAGGCCCAGCAAACGCTGGGTTTCACGGTGCAGCAGGTCTTTGGCCTGCTGCCTGGACCGGTCAATCATCCAGTAAGCAAAGGCGCCGGAAAACAGCAACATCAAAGCCCCAAAAGCCAGCATCAGGCTCAGCAAATGTCGCATGCTGGTGTCAAATTCGGCATCGTGCTGCGCCATGGCCTGTTCTTGCAGCCCGAGGTAGGTGCCCATGCTCCGCTGAATTTCGTCGGTCAGACGTTTGCCTTCACCGGCTTCGAGCAGCAGCCGCAGCGCGTTTTGTTCGCCGCGGCGCCGCGACTCAATCAGTTGCGCCAGTTCGGCCATTTTGGCCTTGATCAGGGGCTCAAGCTGGTTTAACGCGGCCGTGCCTTGGGCCAAGGTGGTGCGCTCCCGCAAGGCCGACAAGCGCACAGGCATGTCATCACGTGCTGCCAGGTAAGGTGCCAGGTAAGCCTGGGTACCGGTGAGCAGGTAGCCGCGTTGACCCGTTTCGGCATCTTTCAGCGCCGACATCAGGTCGTCAGCCAGACCCATGACCCTGCGCGAATGGCGGCGTTGCTCGGACGCCGCGTCAATTTGTTGGTAAGACCAGGCCATGTAAGCGCCGACCGCTGTAACAAGCAACAGCACAGCGGCCAGCCAGAGCAGGGGTTGCCGTGTGGTTTTCATGAAAAAGCGCATGCTGTGCCTGTAATGCCTGGCAAATGCCAAAGCGCAAGCCTAAACGCCCCCGCCGCTGCTTTCTGTGTGGTGGCGCACATAAGCTCTGAAATTAATACAAAAACAGGCTCTAGCCCTTTATTGATAAGCGCTAGGTGCTATGAAAGTTGAAAATTTTAGTGCGCCCGCCCAAGCCTGGCGCGCGCTGTCCTAGCCGCGCCTCTGGCCCTGCACTGGGCCCAGGTTCTCCGAAAAAGAGCCTTCAGCCTGGCCTGGATTTTGTTTGGCTGCAGCTTTTGGCCAGCGCCTGCCGATCAACATTTTCTTCAGATCGCTCGCGCAACACCAACAACAGTGGGTCATACGCATCGTGCTTGCAGGCAAGGTCTGCGTCATTGCAACACCCGAGCGGTTGCGTTGACCTGTGAATATTCCACGCCAATGTGTACGCAGCCGTACAGACGCACCGGAGCTAGCGACCAACAATGGGTATTCGCCCGTGACCGTGGTCATCCGCAGCACGATTTGATTCTTACGATTGATCTGGAGAAATTTTCATGAAACTCAACATTTGTTCTTTCGCCGCACTGTCGGCTGCGTTGCTGGTCTCGGCCCTGGGTCTGGGTGGTTGCGCTGGCATGACCCAGCAGGAAAAGAGCACCGCCACCGGTGCCGTCGTCGGGGGTGTGGTGGGCAATGTGCTGTGTGGCGGGTTGGTGTGTACGGGTGCCGGTGCTGCTGTTGGCGGCGTGATCGGTCATGAAGTTGCCAAGTAGTCGCTCCATGAAAATGACCCAAAAATTGCTGGCCATGACAATGGCTGTGGCGGCGTCGCTACCGCTTGTCATGGTGTCTGGTCCATCTTGGGCCCAATCGCGCCCTGGAGCGCCCACGATGCCAATCATTGAGGGGTTCAACGTGGATGAGGTGCGCCGCCTGCTTCCCGGGATTGAACTCAATTTTGAAATATTTGGCACACCCGGCGGGTTGGCTACCCTGCGTATTGAGGGTGCTCAGCGCAACTTGATGCTGACAGAAACCGAGGCGGGTCAATACGAGGGGGTTTACACCATCACCAGTCGCGACAAAATTTTGGCGCGCAGCCCGGTCACTGCCAACCTGCGGGTTGGCAACCAGGTGGAAAGCCTGGTACTGAACGAGTCCCTGCAAATTGGTGTGGGGTATCACGGCACCAAGATGGCACCCGGCCCACAGCCCCGAATCAGCCATTTCAATGTAGATCCGGCCATTGACCTCAAAGGTGGCAATGAGCTGTATTTTTCAGTGTATGGCACGCCTGGCAGTCAAGTCGATCTGGCGATTCAGGGTGTCAAAGGCAAGGTGTTGATGTCAGAGGTGAAAAGTGGTGAATACGCCAGCACCTACACCATCCGCAACCGTGACCGCATTGTGCGTGGCAGCGTCGTCACCGCCACGATGCGACTGGGCGAGCGTGTCACCACCGCCACCTTGGGCAAAGCCCTGCAAAACGCCGATGCGCCGGCACCGCTGGATGTCAACCGGATCTGTCAGAACTGTGGCACGGTGGAGTCGGTCAGCCTGGTGGAGGTGAAAGGTGAGGGGGGATACCTTGGTGCGATCGGCGGTGGCGTGGTCGGAGCCATCCTGGGCAACCAGGTGGGGCAGGGCAATGGTCGCACAGCAGCTCAGATTGCTGGCGCACTGGGTGGTGCCTATGCCGGGCGGGCCCTGGAAGGCAAATCGCGCACGACCAACCATTATGAAGTGGTGGTACGTCTGCACAATGGGACGGCGAAAACCGTGAGTTTTGCCACCGAGCCTGGATTCAAGGTGGGTGACAAGGTCAAAATCAGCGATGGCGTGATTGCGCGCAACTCCTGACAGCCGCCAGCGCGCTTTTTCACCAGGTGCCAGCCTGTGCTTATCGACGGCATGCGGGGCCTGGTCGAGCGCAATGCCATGCGTTATTCCATTTCTAAATCATCCGTGTCGTTGTTGTTTCGCCTTGTCGCGCGTCAGCACTGCCTGCGGCTTCGCGCCTAGACACAAATGATTTAGAAATGGAAGAAGGGATGCAGAAACCACAGATATCCCATTTTTGCGGCACTGACGGGCGCATTGCCTCGTTGCAATCCGCTCGTTGAGCTGGCTAAACTTCGCGTCTTGCGCCTGGCAATGCTTCCCGTCAGCACTCGCCATAAACGGTACATTTGCAATTTCTGCATTCCTTACTTTCTTGCCATCAACAGTTTTATGCAGTTTGCCCAAACTGCCGCCCCGGCACCGCTTGATGAGCGTTTGCAAGCCTGTTTCAACGCCGGTGAGCCATATACCCACGCCAGTTGCATGAAATGGACCGGGCGGCCTATCTTGCGATGAAATACGCCGAGGCGCTGCGCCGGCAAACAGCGCAGCGGACCATGGTCGATCCGCCTGCGCCATGACGGTGACTACTTCACCTGGGACTTGAAGTAACTGAATGAATGCGTGAAGGCATCGCGAATTTTTTCCATCTCAGCCACCATGGCTTCCCAGGTGGTTTCTCCCGCAGTCTGCAGCTCTTCAAGCTTGGCCACGGCCAATTGTGACTGAGCGTGCAACTTGGCCATTTCTTCCTTGTACTTGTCTCGTACTTCTTCCCGGGCCTCCTTGGCCCGTGCTTCTGCCTTGCCCATCTGAGCGTTCAGTTCGTCGAGTTGAAGCTTCATTTTGGCGACGTAGATGTCTCGGTTTGACATGGTAATAACTCCTGATACGAAAAACTTATGGCCAATATCGGCAGTGGGTGCCAAGCACCCGATGCATGGTTTTCGGCATGCCTGCTGACAATAAACGTGGCGCGGCTCGCGGTCTGTGCGCTTGCGCACTATGCAATGTGCAAAGGCCCCCTTATTTTTTTGACAGGCACCCTGGTGAATTGATGCCGCTCAGCGGCTCATCACCTTACCCGCATCGTCAGACAACACAATCTCGACACGACGGTTCAACTGGCGGTTTTCAGCAGTGTCGTTGGCAGCCACCGGATAGGACTCACCAAAACCCCGAATGGCCACCCGGTTGCGTCCAATGCCCATGTCTTCCAAGGCGGATTGCACGGCACCAGCGCGGCGCTCGGACAGCTCCTGGTTGTGTGCGGCAGTGCCGGTGCTGTCGGTAAAACCCTCGACCAGCACGTTGCGTTGCGGGTTGATCTGCAGAATTTGGGCAAGCTTTTGCGCTGTTCTGACACCATCATTGTTCAGGCGTGCCAAATCAGTCCCAAACAGCACGTCGCCCATGGTGATGACGATGCCACGCTGGGTTTTTTTGGCAGCCAGGTCTGCCAGTTGCGCTTCAAGCTGGTCCGCGCGCATTTGGGCATCCCAGGCCATGCGCTGGGCGTAGGCAGCCTCGTCCTGGGCGGCCTGGCTTTGCTGCTGGGCCAGCAGTGTGTTTTGCTGTGCTTGTGCCGTGTCGCTTTGGGCTTGTACTGCCGCCAGCTTTGACTTTTCAGCACTGACTTTGGCGGCATTGGCCTCACTGGTGCGCTGATCAATGAGGAGTTGATTACGCACTTGTCCAGCATTCAAAACTGCTGCTTCGGCCATTTTTCGTTTGGTGACTTCTTGCGTCAGGGCAATTTTTTGCCGGGCCAGGTAAGCCAGCTTGTCAATTCTTTCGTCGCTGCCCCGGTCGTTGGCCACCGCATCGACCTGGGCCACAGCATCGCCAGCTTGTTTCAACTCCAGCGGGGCGTGTGTGGCGACATCAGGATTGTTTTGCGCGACCTGATATTCGCTGTGAATCTCATTGAGCAGTACGGTTGTTTTTGGCGCCGAGCCACAAGCGGCCAGTAACGCAACAACAGACAGACATATGGGGGTGAGGAAATTGTTTTTCATGATTGAATCCTGGAGGTGTGGGGTGAATTACAAATTGCGCTCTAGTTCTTCGCGCAGCACACGAATGTCCTCTTGCAGGGCATTTGCAGCAGCTTGAGCCTTGGCCGAGTCAGCTTTACCCTGGGCCAGCTTGGCATCAACCTGCGCCTGGCTGGCCATGTCACGTGCCAGTTTGTAGTCTTTGACCGCCATGGCCTTGTTGGCGAGTGCGAGTTTTTCACGCGCAGCAGTCATCTCGACGGGTGCAAATTGCGCACCACCAGCCCCCGCAGCGTTGTCAACAGCTGCTTTGGACACCGCAACATCTGCCGTGGCCGGGGTTTTTAAACTGGTGCAGCCCACTGCAAAAATGGCAGCAGAGCCGCCAAGAACTGCCAACCAGCGTCTTGAATTTTTCGTCATCATGTCACTCCTGTAACTGTTCATCAAGTGCAGAATCACGCTTGATGTCAGTGGTTATAGGCGCGTGTTTTTGCGGGGTCTGTTCGCTGCAACACGCTGCCAAAAAAATAGCGACAAGCTTTGGCATCAATGGGCTGGAACGATGGTGATGCTTTGGCGCAAAATCCCGCCACCGCCCACACTGCCTTCCAGGTTGGCCTCACGGCCCATACGCATGAGGCAATCGTTGCGGTCCTCGCCCTGGTAGGCATCACAGCGGTTTAACGCGTTTTGCCGGTATGAGCCACCCGGGTCGTTCAAGCCACCGTGCAAGGCCTCGGCCAGGGCATTGCGCGCCTCCAGCCGACAGCTTGCAAGGTCTTGCGGTGACGCGCCGCTGTTGCAAACGGCCATTTCTTGCCGGTATCGTGCTTTGGCATCGGCTGCCAGGCTTGTTGTTGCCGCAAACGCAGCTGCCGACAAAAGCAGGCTCAATGTGGTTGCCAGGGTGAGATGTCGAGTCAATCGAGAGGAATGGGTCATGG
>JAIFMA010000220.1 GCA_020048795.1 Rhodoferax sp. | reverse complement strand
CGCTGTAGGCAACACCAACAATTTCCTTGCGGGTAAAGTCAATCGCCAGATACTTTTCGTGAATCAGGATGCCCGATATGTAAATGACGGCAGTCAGATCGAGCAAGTAGATCAGGGTCAGCTTGCGGCTGACGCTCAGCCTGCCCAGCCAGGCGGCAATTGATTTGAAGAAATTCATCTGAGATATCCCGTGAGGTGTTGCCGCTGTCATGGATGCCATCAGGACACGCGCCACGGGTGCGCATGGCCACCGCTAGCCCGGCATGGGCACCAGAAAGTCGCGGCTGATGTGGGCACCCAGGTCGTTGATGCGGTCTAAAAACTGCGTCAGGTAGGCGTGCAGGCCAGTGGCCAGGATTTCATCAATGCGGCCGTATTGCAGCTCGGCACGCAGCTTGCCGGCACGCCGGTGGGTTTCACCCGACTGGTCGTTGGCCACCATGCGCAAATTGCCAACCACCTCGTTCAGACTGGCATGCAGGCTGCGCGGCATGTCGGGGCGCAAAATCAGCAGCTCGGCCACGCGTTCGGGCCGAATCACATCACGATACACCTTGCGATACACCTCAAAGCCACTGACGCTGCGCAAAATCGCACTCCAGTGGTAAAAATCGTACTCTTGGTCTTTTTCGTTGGCCGCCCCATAAAAGTCGCTCTCGACCGCATGGAACTTCACATCGACCAGACGGGCGGTGTTGTCGGCACGCTCCAGAAACGTGCCCAGGCGCATGAAGTACAGCGCTTCGTCCATCAGCATGGTGCCCACGGTGACACCACGCGACAGGTGCGAGCGGAACTTGACCCACTCAAAAAACTGCGCCGGGTCTTGCTCGAATTCACCGGCCTTGATCATGCGCCTGACTTCCAGCCAGGTCTGGTTTTGCGTTTCCCAAACCTCGGTGGTCAGCGCACCCCGCACGGCACGGGCATTTTCACGCGCCGCACCCAGGCACGACAGAATGCTTGAGGGGTTGCTCTCGTCCTTGACCATGAAGTCCATGACTTCAATAGAACGGATTTCGCCGTGTTTCTTGCGGTAGCTGGGGATCAGCTCGCTGATCGACAGCAAGCCCTGCCAGCCAGCCAGCGCCACCCCTTCAGACTGCGGCAGCAGCGAGGTCTGGTAATTGACATCGAGCAGACGGGCGGTGTTTTCGGCCCGCTCGGTGTAGCGGTTCATCCAGAATAAATGGTCGGCGGTTCGTGACAACATACGCACTTTCAGTGGGTCTTGAGGGACAAATAAATGAACGGTCATTCCCGCGCAGGCGGGAATCTAGGGGTGCTGGATTCCCGCCTGCGCGGGAATGACGGGGTGACTGGCATTCAGTTCATCTGCTGAGCCTGCCGCGACACCACGGCGGGCTCGGCCAGGGCCGACTCGTCTTCCAGAATCCAGGTGTCTTTGGTGCCACCGCCTTGCGACGAATTCACCACCAGCGAGCCGTCCTTGAGCGCCACACGGGTCAGGCCACCGGGCACCATCTGCACGGTTTTGCCCGACAACACATAGGGCCGCAAATCAATATGGCGCGGCGCTATGCCACTTTCGACAAAGGTCGGGCAGCTTGACAGGCTCAAAGTGGGCTGGGCAATGTATCCACTCGGGTTGGCCAGCAGCGCCTTGCGGAAGTCCTCAATCTCGGCACTGGTCGATGCCGGGCCCACCAGCATGCCGTAGCCGCCTGCGCCGTGCACCTCTTTCACCACCAGGTCTTTCAGGTGGGCCAGGGTGTAGGCCAGGTCGTCCTTGTTGCGGCACATGTAGGTCGGCACGTTGTTCAGAATAGGCTTTTCGCCCAGGTAGAACTCGATCATCTTGGGCACATAGGGGTAGATCGACTTGTCGTCGGCGACACCGGTACCGACCGCGTTGCTGATGGTCACGTTGCCAGCACGGTAGGCATCCATCAGGCCGGCGCAACCCAGCGTGGAAGTGGGCCGAAACACCGAAGGGTCGAGAAAATCGTCATCAACCCGGCGGTAGATCACATCCACCCGCTTGGGGCCGCGCGTGGTGCGCATGTAGACAAAGTTGTCCTTCACCATCAGGTCCTGGCCTTCGACCAGTTCCACACCCATTTGCTGCGCCAGAAACGCATGCTCAAAATAGGCGCTGTTGTGCATGCCGGGGGTCAGCACCACCACGGTCGGCTCAGCGGCGTTGGCCGGGCTGCTGGCGCGCAGGGTTTCCAGCAGCAAGTCGGGGTAATGGGCAATCGGAGCCACCCGGTGCATGCTGAACAGATCAGGAAACAGCCGCATCATCATCTTGCGGTCTTCCAGCATGTAACTGACACCGCTGGGCACGCGCAGATTGTCTTCCAGCACGTAGTACTCGCCGACACCAGCGGCGTTGGGCGCACGCACAATGTCGATGCCCGAAATATTGGAATAAATATGGTTCGGCACGCTGACCCCGACCATTTCGGGGCGGAACTGCGCGTTGTGCTCGATTTGCTCACGCGGCACGATGCCGGCTTTCAGGATATCCTGGTCGTGGTAGATGTCGTGAATGAAGCGGTTCAGGGCGGTGACGCGCTGCGCCAGCCCCCGCTCCATGCTCGACCACTCGTGCGCCGGGATGATGCGTGGAATCAGGTCAAACGGAATCAGCCGCTCGGTGCCAGCGCCCTCCTCGTCTTTTTCACCGTACACCGCAAAGGTAATGCCGACGCGACGAAAGATCATCTCGGCCTCTTCACGCCGCTTGGCCATCATGTCGCCGGGTTGGCGCGCCAACCATTCGTCGTAAATCTTGTAGTGATCGCGAATCTGCGCCCCATGGGTAAAAAACTCATAGGGCAACTGGGTGTACATCTCATCGAATTTCTGCATGAATCTTTTCTCCTGTAACAAGCGTAGCAAGCTTTGGGCCAGACGGCTGGCTTGGCCCTGGCAGACAGTGCTGGTCGAGCGAATCAGGCGGTGGCTCCGCTGACCGGGGAAAATGCCGTTAAGCACCCTGGAAATATTCTGCCAATTTGGTTCTAGCCCGTATTTTCATTGCCTAAGCTGCTCTATTTTTAGACTTAAATTTTCTTCATCCTTGTATCTTGCCCCCCGCCCTTTCCACCCCGCCGGGGTGCAACAAGTTGGCGACAGGTGGGGGGCGAAATCAGAACTGATGCCGCCAGTACCGCAAATCAACCACCCTCTGACACGTGGGCGGGTCAGTCCGCCACGAATACCAGGTGATCGCACCACAACGGGGCGTATCGAACACCGCTATCTGCCGATCAGCGTAACGCACCAAAACCGGGCCAAATGGATGGCCAAAGCGGTTGCGATAGCCGGCCTGCACCACGGCAATGCGCGGCTGCACCGCATCCAGAAACAGCTCGCTGCTCGATGTCTTGCTGCCATGATGGGGCACCACCAGCAGATCAGCCTGCAAACCCGGCAGCGCGGCTACAGTCGGACCATTTCCGGTGCCGAATTCATCCGGATGGTCAGTTGGCATCGCCGTTTTGAATCGTTGCACCAGTTTGGCCTCTTGCGCTTGCTCGATGTCGCCGGTCAGCAGGGCAGACTGCTGAGCGTTGGAGATGCGCAGCACACAACTGGTGGCATTGCTGCCGGGTGCCGCCTGTTCCAGCTCCTGCGGCAGGGGGTGCAGCACCACAAAATCGACCCCGTCCCACTGCCAGCGCAAGCCGGCCAGACACGGGCCGATGCGTCGCGGCGCGGCACTTGCCGCCATGAACGAGCTGAGCAGTTCGGCTTGTGGCTGCATCGCCAGCACTGCGGCGGCACCGCCGATGTGGTCGCTGTCACGGTGGCTGAGCACTATTTTGTCGAGCCGCACGGCAAAAGCCCGCAGCAGCGGAATCAGCACCCGCTGGCCGGCATCGCTGTCGCGGCTGTAACGCGGCCCGGCATCAAACAGCAAGGCGTGGCGGGCTGTGCGCACCAGCACCGCACTGCCCTGCCCGACATCAGCGGCCAGCAACTCGAATTGACCCGCAGGTGGCAGTGCTGGCTGCCACAACATGACCGGCAACACCATGGGCAGCCCGGACAGGCGCAGCGACCATGGCAGACGCAATACCAGCAACACCCCACCCAGCACCCCGGCAGCAGCCGCCCACCACGGTGCCTGCGCCACCGTCAGCACCGCCCACGGCAGTGCTGCCAACCCCTGCAACACCACCCTCATCAGGTCGCAGGCCCAGGCCGCCAGCAGCCACAAACCCGGCAACAACGTCCCCAGCATGGCCAGCGGTGTGATCAGCAGGGTCACCCAGGGAATCGCCAGCGCGTTGGCGGGCAAGCCCAGCAGCGAGACCTGGCCAAACAGCACCAACGACAACGGTGCCAGCGCCAGGGTGATCACCCACTGCTCCCGAAACATGGAAACAAATTGGCCTCCAGCCCTTTTGGGAACTGTGCTGACAGCTCCTGAATCAGAAGCAAACAAAACCCCTACTGCGACAAAACTGAGCCAGAAGCCGGCCTGTAGCAAGGCCCATGGATCGATTGCCACCACCACCGCACAAGTCAGCAACCAGACCTGTGGCCACGGCCAGCGCAAACCCGACAGCCGCAGCAGCGCCACCGTGGCGAGCATCAAGACGGTGCGCTGTGCCGGCACTCCCAAACCGCTGAACAGCGCATACAGGGCCGCCAGCACCACACCACCGATCAGGGCGGCATGGGTCGCTGGAAAACTCAGGCACAGACGCGCCGAGCGCCGCCACAACCAGCCCAGCACCCCAGCGGCAACCCAGGCAAACATGGTGATATGCAGGCCAGAAATGCTCATCAGGTGGGCCACCCCGGTGGCGCGGAAAACATCCCAGTCGGCGCGGTCGATGGCACCCTGGTCCCCCACCACCAGCGCGGCGATCAGACCAGCCGCATGCGGATCAGCCACGCTTTGAAAAATACGCTCACGCACCTGCCCGCGAGCCTGCTCCACCGGGTGCCATCCGGTGGCCACCAGGCGCACGGGCGGCGGATCGTGGCGGCCCGAGCGCACATAGCCGGTGGCCTGCACACCCTGTTCCCACTGCCACAATTCGTGGTCAAAACCATTCGGGTTGACACCACCATGGACCGCTTTGAGCCGCACGGTGAACCGCCAACGCTCACCAGCACGCGGCATCGCGATACCCAAGCGCAGATCTGCCAGCGCATCGTCTGCCTCATCGTCGGCACTGCGTGCGCCAGCGTACCAGGCCAGCTCCAGCTTGCCGGGCAATGACAGCGATCGGCCCTGCAACTGGGCCGATTCGGGTTCGAAGCGAAAACGCTGACCCAAATCGAATGCCTGCGGCAGGCCGGCCACCACACCGGTCACAACCATATCGCGGCCCTGCAAGGCGGGGTCCAGGCCACGGCTGACAAAGCCCACCGCCCGCAGGCCAGTCAGGCCAAAAGCCAGCGCCGCCACCAAGCTGGTCAGCGCCAGCAGGCGCCCGCCAATAGCTCTACTATTGATAGCTGTCAGCGCATATCCCACAAGGGCTACGAGCACAATCCATGCATAGGCTGGGGCCGACCACAAGGCTGGCTGCTGCAACTGCCCGGCGCTGCCGAGCAAAACACCCAGCAAGACCGGCACCCAAGCACCGACCCGTGTGTGGCTGTCGGTGTGTGCACTGGCATCGCAGGTCGGGTCCATGCAGCCCGTTTCACGCTGAATCAGCGTGCCGCAGCAACACCTCAAACTGCGCCAGCAATTGATCGCACAACAAGCGCACCTGAGGCAGTATTTGCAGGGCCGCATCGACCTGATGCTGATCCTTCAGATGGCACAGGTGGGCACCCAGATCGTGCACCTGCTGGTGTACCTGCCTGATCTTGTGCACCACATCCTGCCGTGGGTGCTGTTTGAGTTTGTCACCCGCCAGCCACTGCCCGACGTTGCAACGCTGGCTGTCGAGTGGCACCACCGTACTGCTTTCGCCCTTGGCGTAGGCCTCCAGCCCGATGACCCAGGCCCGGTGTTCGGCGCTGGCAAACAGCAAGGGCATGTCCTGGCGCGACACCACCGCCACCTGATGCCACAGCGGGTCGCTGCGCCAGTGCGCAGCCCAACCGGGCAAATCAGATGCCGGCATGGGCCGGGCAATGCCATAACCCTGGGCCAGGTCGCACCCCAGGCGCAGCAACATGTGCCCATGGGCAACAGTTTCAACACCCTCGGCGATGACCTGCCGGTGAAACGAGGCCGACATGTCCAGCACGCCCACCAAAATCGACAAATCGTCCGGATCGTCCAGCATGTCGCGCACAAAACTCTGGTCAATCTTGAGCTGTGACACCGGCAGACGCTTGAGGTAAGTCAGTGACGAGTAACCGGTGCCAAAGTCGTCCAGCGCATATTGCACGCCCATGGTCTGGCTTTCGGCCATCACCGCAGTCACGCGTGCCATGTCCTCCAGGGCACTGGTCTCAAGCACCTCGATCTGCAAATCAGCCGGATTAACCCGCGGGTAGCGGGCCAGGCTGGTCCGCAGGTCATCGACAAACCCGGGTTCCTGCAACTGCCGCGCCCCAACATTGACACTGACCGGAATGTGGTGGCCAGCCGCCAGCCAGGTGCTCATTTGCGCCAGCGCGGTGTTGATCACCCAGCGGCCCACATCAACGGCCAGCGGATGACCTTCCACCAGAGGCAGGAATACCGCCGGGGCCAACAGACCACGCTGCGGGTGTTGCCAGCGGATCAGTGCCTCGGCCCCCACCACGACACCGGTGCGCATGTTCACCTTGGGCTGGTAATACAGCACAAACTCGTCGCGCGCCAGGGCTTCTCGCACCCGCTGCAGGCCCTCGAACTGGCCGCGCAGGCTGATGTCGTGCTCGGCATCAAAAAAGTGGAAGCGATTTTTGCCGGCCTGCTTGGCCTGGTACATGGCCTGG
>JAIFMA010000236.1 GCA_020048795.1 Rhodoferax sp. | reverse complement strand
GGTTGACCCTGGCACATCACAAACGGCGGCACATCGGCTAGCAACACGGTGCTGATGGCCGTCATGCTGTGAGCCCCGATCCGGACAAACTGGTGGGCACCGGTAAAACCTCCCAGAATCGCCCAGTCGCCCACATGCACATGGCCCGCAAGGGTCGAATTGTTGGCAAAAATCGTGTGGTTGCCGACCTGGCAATCATGGGCCAGGTGCACATAAGCCATGATCCAGTTGTCATTGCCGAGCCGGGTCACCCCGGCATCGCCCGGTGAGCCAATATTGAAGGTACAAAACTCGCGAATGGTGTTGCGATCACCAATCACCAGTTCGCAGGGCTCGCCCGCATATTTCTTGTCTTGCGGGATCGCTCCCAAAGACGTGAACTGAAAAATCTGGTTGTCGCAACCGATGGTGGTGTGGCCTTCAATGACCACGTGCGGACCCACCGAGGTTCCACCAGCAATCCTGACGTGAGGTCCGATGATGCTGTAAGGCCCGACCGTGACCGAACTGTCAAGCTCGGCGGCAGCGTCAACCAGGGCAGTGGCGTGAATGCTTGTCACACAAGCCTCCTTCAGGAAACCTTGCGCATGGCACAGGTCAATTCGGCTTCAACCGCCAGGTCGTCACCCACCAACGCTCGCACCTTGAACTTGAAGATGCCAGCTTTCATGCGCAGCAGCTCCGCTTCAAGAATGAGCTGATCACCTGGTTCAACAGGGCGCCTGAAACGCGCGCCATCAATGCCTGCAAAGTAATACACCAGATCATCGGTCGGTGTCGCATCCAGCGCATCAAAGGCCAGCAAGGCCGCTGCTTGCGCCATGGCCTCCAGCATCAACACGCCAGGCATCACCGGACGATGCGGAAAGTGGCCTTCGAAAAATGGTTCGTTGATGGTGACATTCTTCAGCGCGCGGATGCTTTTGCCCTTATCAAGGGACAACACCCGATCAACCAGCAAAAACGGATAGCGGTGTGGCAGTTGCTTGAGAATTTTATGAATGTCCATGCGGGAGGTTCCTGTCACGTTGAATTTTTGAGCGTGTTGACCTGGGCTTCCAGCGCACGCAGTCGCTCACGCAGGCCAGCAAGTTGTTTCAGGACAGCGGCATTTTTCTCCCAGGCGGCGTTGTCGTCGATCGGAAACATGCCGGTGTAGGTGCCGGGCTTGTGAATGGATCGGGTGACCACTGAGGCCGCCGAAATGTTGACCCCCTCAGCCAACGTCAAGTGCCCCAGCACAATGGCACCCCCACCCACGGTGCAATGGGCACCAATGTTGGCGCTGCCAGCCACCCCAACGCAGCCGGCCATGGCCGTATGCTGGCCCAGGCGCACGTTGTGGCCAATCTGGATCAGGTTGTCAAGCTTGACACCGTCCTCAATCACCGTGTTTTGCAGGGCGCCCCGGTCAATACAGGTATTGGCACCAATTTCAACATCATTACCAATGACAACGGCACCGAGTTGTTCTATTTTCTCCCAGGTGCCGTCGTTCGGCGCAAAACCAAAACCGTCCGCGCCAATCACCACACCCGAATGCAACAGGCAACGGGCTCCGATCTGGCAGTTTTCAGCGACTGTGACACGCGATTTGAGCTCCGTGTCGGCACCAATGCAGACCCCCCGTTCAATGACACAAAGCGCCCCAATTCGAGCGCTGGGATGAATGGATGCCAGGGGGTCAATCACCGCAGAAGGGTGAATCCGCAAGGCACCAGGCTGTGGCAGACTCTTCTTCCAGAGCTGGGTGACGCGTGCGAAATAAAGGTAAGGTTGATCCGAGACGATGCAGGCACCTCGCTCGCTGGCCGGCACCTGAAACTGCCCGCTGACAATGACACAGCCGGCCTGCGAGGCAGCCAACTGGTTTTGGTACTTGGGATGGCTGAGAAAACTGAGTTGCCCGCCGGTGGCGCTTGCCAGGGGTGCCAGTCCCTCGATCACCAGGTCGGGGTCGCCGTGCAGTTCACCGCCAAGCGCGGCAATGATTGATCCCAATCTCAGTCCCACACGACTCCAGCCTGTTCCAGGCTTACTTGGCAGGCGCTGTGTTCAAGGCCTTGAGCACCTTATCGGTCATGTCATGCTTGGGGTTGACATAGACCGCGTCCTGAAAAATAAAGTCGTATTTTTCAGCGATCGCAATTTCCTTGATCACCTTGTTGGCGCGCTGAATCACCTGTTGCAGTTCTTCATTTTTGCGGGCGTTCAAATCCTCCTGGAATTCACGACGCTTTCTCTGAAAGTCACGGTCCTGATCAAGCAATTGTTTCTGCCGGGTCAGACGTTGCGCTTCCGGCAGGGTAGATGCCTCGCGCTCAAACTTTTCAGCCATCGACTTGACGCTTGCGCCCAACTCGGTGAGTTCCTTCTCGCGCTTGGAAAACTCTTGCTCGAGTTTGGTCTGGGCGGCCTTGGCCGTACTCGCCTCCTTGAGCACCCGGTCGGTACTGACGAAGCCGAGCCTGACTTCCTGCGCCTGCACGGACATCCAACAAAACCCGCTGACCAACACGGCAGCACACTGGCGGAAAAAATGATTCATTAGAAACTGGTTCCAATCTGAAATTGCATGGTTTGAATTCTATCGTTGTCAAATTTCCGGATGGGTTTGGCAAGGGCCAAGCGCAGCGGACCCACCGGGGAAATCCAGCTGATACCGACACCCATCGATGAGCGCAAGCTGTTGGCATCCACATTGATCGCCAAACCATCATCCGGGCCGCCCACCATCCCTAGGTCGAGGAACCCATACATGCGCAAGCTGCGGTCGTTGCCGGCTCCAGGAAACGGTGTCAGGACCTCAAAATTCAGATTCAGCTTGCGTGAACCGCCGACAGCCGTTCCGCTGACATCGCGGGGCCCGAGACTACCTTGCTCAAAACCGCGTACCGACCCCAGACCGCCCCCATAAAAATTCTTGAAGATCGGGAACGACCGGTCTGACGATGCCCGACCCAAGCCAACTTCAGCGTTGAACGCTGCGGTGTACTGCTTGTTGAGCGCAAGGTACTGCTGAAACTGGTAGGTGGTCCGCACATAACGGGCATCTCCGGCAAACGACCACTCGGCATTGGCGCGCTGTAGCCGCCCGCTGGTCGGTGCCAAAGCGCTGTCGCGGCTGTCGCGTGCCCAACCAACGGTGAACGGCAACGCGGTACTGGAGTAACCATACTCATTGGCATAAGCCAAATAGGAGGTCGGCAACAAGGTGCCGGGCTCAATGGTGGTCTTTTCAAAGCCGGCACCAAAAAACACGGTGTCAATCTCGGTGAACGGGACACCAAAGCGCATCGCCGCACCTGAAGTGATCAACTTGTAGTAGCTCTGATCTTCATAAGGGCTACTGGTTTTTTGATAAACGTCAATGGTTCTGGACACCCCATCTGCCGTGAAATAGGGGTCGGTGGTGTTGAGCACCAGCACCCGGTTGATCTTGCTGGTATTGACCTGGATGCCCAGCGAATTGCCGGAGCCGAAAGCGTTTTCCTGTTTCAGGCCAAATGACAAGCCCAAACCGTCGGCACTGGAAAAACCGGCACCAAGGCTCAAGCTACCCGTTGGTTTTTCGACAACGTTCAGGGTCAAATCAACCTGGTCAGGTGCGCCCGGCACTTCCTGGGTTTCCACCGACACTTCACCAAAATAGCCCAGACGGTCCACCCGGTCCCGCGACAGACGGATCTTGTCGCCGTCGTACCAGGACGATTCGAGCTGGCGAAACTCGCGCCGCACCACGACATCACGGGTGCGGCTATTGCCGGCGACATTGATCTTTCGGACATAGGCACGACGCGAAGGGTTCGCCTGTAGCGTCAAAGCCACCCGGTTGTTGACCCGGTCCACCTCGGGGCGTGCGTCAACACGTGCAAAGGCATAACCAAAATTGCCAAAATAATCGGTGAAGGCTTTTGTGGTCTTGGCCACTTCGTCCGCGTTATAGGCTTGCCCGGGACGAATCGCCACCAGCGTTTTGAACTCTTCGTCCTTGCCCAAATAGTCGCCCACTAATTTGACGCCGCTGACAACAAAACGCTCACCTTCCGAGATGTTGACAGTGATACCGATATCGGTCTTGTTGGGCGCGATCGCGACTTGTGTCGAATCGACCTTGAACTCGAGATAACCTCGGGTCAGGTAATAAGACCGAAGCGTTTCGATGTCGGCATTGAGTTTGACACGCGAATATCGATCCGACTTGGTGTACCAACTCATCCAGCCACCAGTATCAAGATCGAACAGATCACGCAGGGTGGACTGACTGAACACTTTGTTGCCGACGATCCGGATTTCATTGATCTTGGCGGGTTCGCCTTCAACCACCGTAAAGGTCAGATTGACCCGGTTGCGCTCGATCGGTGTCACCGTGGTGACAACTTGCGCCGCATACAGGCTGCGGTTGATGTACTGGCGCTTGAGCTCCTGCTCAGCGCGGTCAAGCTGAGCCTTGTCGAACGGCCGCCCATCTGCCAGACCGACATCGCGCAACGACTTGATCAGCACATCCTTGTCAAACTCCTTGGTGCCGACAAATTCAACCGCAGCCACCGTGGGACGCTCTTCTACCACCACCACCAGCACATCACCATTCACCTCGATGCGCACGTCCTTGAACAGCCCAAGCCCGAACAAAGTACGAATGGCTGCCGAGCCTTTCTCATCCGTGTAGGTATCACCCACCTGAACTGGCAAGGACACAAAAATGGTGCCTGGCTCAACCCGCTGCAAGCCCTCGACCCGGATGTCACGAACCTTGAACGGTTCCACAGCCCATGCGGATGGCGACATCAGGACCAGGGAGACCAAAGCAGAAAGCGTACTCAGGCGAAAGCGATTGAATTGCATTTTAAAAAAACAAAAATTTGACGTGGTGCCGAAACAAACGACGATTAACCAAACAAGCGAGTGACATCGTTGAACAGGGCAATTGACATCATGACTGTCAAAAGCACAATGCCGCCTTGCTGCAGGCGATCCATCCACCGATCTGGCACCGGCCTGCCGGTGGCCCCCTCCCAAAGATAATACATCAGGTGACCGCCATCCAGAATCGGCAGTGGCAGCAAGTTCAAAACACCCAGGCTGACACTGATCAGCGCCAGGAAAATCAGGTACTGGGTAAACCCAAGGCTGGCAGACTTGCCAGCGTAATCCGCAATCGTCAAGGGCCCACTGAGGTTCTTGACGGAGGCCTCGCCAATGAGCATTTTTCCCATCATCTTCAAGGTCAAAACCGAGACATCCCAGGTTTGAGTCAGTCCCCGCAAGAGCCCGTCGAACAGGCCATAACGCACCATCAACATCTCAGGTGGTGCACCCACAAAAGCGCCAATACGGCCCACCGTCCTGTCACCCTCCGCCACGACCCGTGGCATCAACCGGATTTCCAGGTCTTGGCCCTGACGCCGAATTGTCCATACCTGACTGCTGGCCCGGCCATCAGTCACTGCACTGCGGATGATTTGCCGGATCTGTTGTCCGTCCATCACCACCTGCTGGTTGATGGCCAGCACTTCGTCGCCATGCAACAGACCCGCCTGCGCGGCTGCACCATCGGACATGACCTCGCCGATCAGCGGCCGGGTAAACGGGGCGCTGAGTCCGATTCTGGCAAACAACGCGGCATCCACCTCGGTGATCTCGAGTGTCGAGAGCTTGAGCAAGACATCGTGCGCGGGCTGATCCCCCCCGCCCATCTGTAGCAACACATCCTCGCCCTGCAACGCTCCACGGGTCAAGGCCCAGCGAACATCTTCAAAAGAAACCACCTCATGAGGGGTATCCGTGCCGATCGTCACATGCCGCACCCGGTCGCCACCTTTCAATCCGGCCTGATGAGCCAATGTCCCGACTGCGGGATGTGCCAATACCGGAGCAGCCAACTGAACGCCGATCCAGTTGACGGCGGCATACAGCAACACCGCAAGCAACAAATTGGCCGCCGGACCCGCCACCACAATCGCCATGCGACGACGCAAAGACTGGGTATTGAAGGCCAGGTGCCGCTGCGCGGGCTCTACCGGACCTTCACGCTCGTCAAGCATCTTGACATACCCCCCCACTGGAAACATGGCCAGCACAAATTCGGTGGAAGTACGACGTGATTGCCAGCGCCACAGTGGTTTGCCAAAACCAATGGAAAAACGCAGCACCTTCACCCCGCACGCCAGAGCCACGCGGTAATGGCCGTACTCGTGCACAGCAATCAACAGCGAAATGGCCAGGATAAAGGCGGGCAGGGTCAACATGGGGCAACAGCTTAACGGCCGATACGCCTGACCGCCTTTTGGGCTGCCTGCCGGGCGCTCGCGTCGAGCGCCAGCAAGCCCTCCAACGAATCAGGCACGGAGGTCACCACGACCGACAGGGTTTCAAGGTTGACGGCATGAATTTGATCAAAGCGGATGTCGCCTGCCAAAAAACTGGCAACCGCTGTCTCATTGGCTGCGTTGAGCACCGCGGTGCTGCCCGGCGGTGCCTGTAACACCGACCAGGCCAGTGCCAGACCTGGAAAGCGTTGCGCATGGTCGTGCGAATCGATCGACTCAAACGTCAGGTCCACCATGGCACTGAAGTTGAGTGCCGAGGCACCCGAGACAATGCGCTGCGGCCAGGAGAGACCATAGGCAATCGGCACTTTCATGTCGGGTGTGCCGAGTTGGGCCACCACTGAGTTGTCCCGGTATTGCACCATCGAGTGGATCACGCTTTGCGGGTGGATCACCACGTCAATCTGGGATGGCTGCACACCAAACAGATAGCGGGCTTCGATCACCTCCAGGGCCTTGTTCATCATGGTGGCGGAATCAACCGAAATTTTTCGACCCATGGTCCAGTTCGGATGGGCACAGGCCTGATCCGGCGTGATGCTGGCAAAGGTGGCCGGATCGCGGCGGCGAAATGGACCACCCGACGC
>JAIFMA010000100.1 GCA_020048795.1 Rhodoferax sp. | reverse complement strand
TAGCAGTCGCCCCAGCGGTTTTCCAACGTTCAATACTTTTGTTCTGTGCAACGATAGCACGGCCCAAGGTGGCCAAATGGCGCTGCCGGGCAGCCACAGCAGTGAACAAAATAGATGAGCTTTCAAGGCCATGGGCTTGATTTTGTTAAGAATTGCGGGCGCGATGGTGCTGCCAATGGGTGAGCGTAGTGCCCCTGCAACCTAGGGTAAACACTTAGAAACTTTTGTCTGCCGCGCCCCGTTTCGAGCATGCGCCGGGCTGCGTCTGATGGCCCGCTGAATTGGGGTCAGAGCCCAATTCGGGGATGACTGGGTCGGCGTGTTGAAAGCTGCGGCGACCATGCGTCAAGCTGGGAAAAGGCTTGGGGAAAACCGTGGTCTGTCCCTCATTTCCCCAATTGCAGGGTTTGCCAAGTCAGGTCCCAATCATCTCGGACTGGTCCACCGGCCATTCATCAGCACTGATGGCCTTGAAACTGGCCAGCCTGTCACGAAACGCGGGCGGCATCGGCACCACCTGGCGGGTCGCGTAGTCAAAGAAGACGACACCAGTTTTGCCACGTGCCACCTCGCGCTGGCTGGCTTGCTCGTTCATCGACCAAACCAGATCGAAGCCCTTGCGACCCAGGTCGGCCGCACCCATGCCCACGACCATCACCTCGCCGTGAAAGGCCTCTGAACGGTACTGCAGCGCCGCATCGGAAACCAGAATGCCCACGCCTTCAACATTGAGTTCGGTATAGCCGAGTGATTTGAAGAATCTGACCCGCGCTTCTGACACCACGGTAAGAAGAAGGGCGTTGTCCAGATGCCCGCCGTAATTCAGATGGCTCTGGTACAGCATGATGTCAGTGGAAAAAGCGAAATGACTGGGAAGTCGAATTTGAATACGGGCCATGGCGTGGACTTTGACATTGAGTTTGATGTTGGTCTTGATTTAACCAGCCGGTCCTGCCGTGTGACTGACAGGTTGTGCCACTTCAGGAAAACCAGGTACCGACCCGACAGGGTGCTGAACTGCCTGATGCAGGGCCAGGTGGAGCGTGGGGGGCACCGGGCACTGAAAATTCATGTCGGCCAGGTCGCGCCGTGGAGCCGGGCCAAGAGCACCTGGATTTGAAGCGGTTCATCCGCTGACAACCTGGCGCAACTGGGCCGCTACCTCATTGGGATTGGCTTGACAGACCCACAGGCCAATATGCTCAAAACCACCGGTCAACTGGGTGCTGGCCAGCAGTTCCAGATACACGCCGGCACCGGGACCGTTGTTGATATTGATGTTGTAGGCCGGTGCCTTGCCCATTTGCGGCATGATGGTGATGATTGCCTGAATGGCCGCCACCATGGCCTTGACCAGATCCTGGCGTTCATCGGGGCTCAGTTGGTGGATGTACTGCTTGCTGTGGTCTTTGACCAGCACCAGCATGTTGTAGGGTCGCTTCATGAAATACGGGACGATCAACACCGCGTTGCCAAAGTCACGCACCATCAGCCGCTGTGGGTTCTCGCGCAGCATGTACTCTGAAAAAGTTTGCCCGTTACGTTGCTTAAAACTGAAATTATTGAAGTAACGCTGCGGCATGATGTTGCTAAAGCCGATTTGCTGGTGCCCGTGCGACAGCGATGCACCGGCAGCGTGACCAAAATTCTTGATGATGGAGACGTAACCGAAGGTTTTGGGCCCCCCGGCCAGATCTGTCTCACCCGAGCGGGGTGGCAGTTGTTGCAATACGCGGTCTGAAGCCGGCATAAACCCTTCAGAGTCGGTCAGCAACTTGTGCTCCAGCGCCGCCAGTCGGTCAAAACAAATCAGACAGTCTGCCAGCGGCATGTTGTGCCAGTCCCGGCCATGGATCGAGGAAGTCCACTGCAGCAGGTGCATGCCGTATGAGCTGCGACCGTGGTGATAGGGGTCAGGATACAGCGGCACACCCCTGGCATCGTCTTGCAGATGTTCGACCGGATGCAGGATCGGATAAAGATTCTTGTTGATGAAGGTAAAGCCCTCGCTCAAGGCTTGCAGATCAATCACCCCGGTGCTCCTGGCAGCACAGATGGGGCATTGGTCGTCACGGCTGTCTGCCGGTGGCATGGCAGCGGTGGTGTGCAGGCGGGTGGCTCGGGACGAGTTGTAGACAATCACGTCGCCGGTTCGGGGGTCAATCTGACACAGGGAATCGGGCAGGAAAGCCGCCATCTGCTCGTCGTCAAGAATGTCTTCCATGATCTCGCGGATTGACAGATCATTGACATTGCGCGCGCTGATCAGCGCTTCAATGGCTTCCAATTTGAGTTGCTGCGGCTCGCCCATGGCGTGGATATTACTGTATTCGTCGCAGTGGGTTGCCAAAGTTCGAAAATGCCAGGGCAAAGTCAGGCCAACGGCCATCACGCCACCCTTAGGGTCCAAGCCAGAAAAATGAAATGTACCGTTGATGGCGAGTGCTGGCGGGATGCAGTGCCAAACGCAAGACGCGAAGTAAAGCCCGCTAAACGAGCGGATTGCAACGACGCCATGCGCCCGTCAGAGCCGCCAGCAATGGGCTATTTGTGATTTGCGCATCGCTAAGGGCAGGCTATTTACCGACAACCCAAATAAGCCAGTTGCACCCGTTCATCGGAGCGGACCTTGTCAGGCGTGTCAAAGGCCAGCAACTGGCCCTGCACCAACACCACTATTTTGTCTGCCAGCCCAAATATCACGGGCATGTCGTGCTCTACCATCAATAGCGTCTTGCCAACCGTTACCAAGCCGATCAGTTGCACAAAACCAGCCGCTTCGGTGCGGCTCATGCCGGCCGTGGGCTCATCAAGCAGGATCACCGGCGCGCCGCTGGCCAGGGTGATGCCCAGCTCCAGCGCGCGTTGCTCGGCATAACTGAGCTGGGCCGCCAGCGTGTCGCGCCGGTCTGCCAGTTGCAGTTGCGCCAGCAGTTGCTCGACCCGCGCATTGGCAGCATCCAAACGGCTCAAGCTCTTGAACAGGCGGTAGCGCAGGCCTTGCTGCCACAGCAGGCCGCAGCGCAGGTTGTCAAACACGCTCAAATTGGGGAACAGGCTGCTGATCTGAAAACTGCGCGCCAGGCCCAGCCGGTTGATCGCAAACGGTGGCTTGCCGTCGATGCGCTGCCCGTTCAGCCACACCTGGCCGCTGCTGGGCCCCTGGCGGCCACTGATCAGGTCAAACAGCGTGGATTTGCCGGCTCCATTGGGGCCGATGATGCCGATACGCTCGCCCGGCTGCACCGACAGGCTGAGCCCACGAATGACCTCGGTCTGGCCATAACGCTTGCCCAGATCGCGCAGCTCCAGCGCGGGATGAACACTCATGGCGGCGCGCCCTTGCCATTCAGTGCACCACCCGCAGCGGGCATGCCACACGGGGCGGCCAAGGCCAGCCAGCGCTGGTGCCGCTGCACCACAATACGATGGCTCAGGGTCAAACACCCCAACCCGAGCAACAGCAGCAGGCCCGCAGCCAACCAGGGGCCGGGCTGTTGCACGTCAAGCAACACGCCACCCAAGCGCAAAACCGGCCCCAGCGCTGCCAGTTGCTGCAAGTGGTAGAGCATTTCCACCAGCGTCACCAAACCAGTCAGCGCCAAGCCAGCAGCCAGCACAAGCGCCAGATAAGCCGCCCCCAGCGCACGCCAGGCACCGGCCTGGCGCAGCACCCTGCCCTGCGCCAGCACCAGCGCCGCCACACCGCCAGGCGCCAGCAGCACCATCCCGACGAACAACAGCCCGACATACAACAACCAGGCTTGGGTCAAGCTGGAAAGCAGCACAAAACTCAGCACCATCAGCACCGCGCCAATGATGGGCCCGACAAAATAACCGGTGCCGCCCAGCACGGTAAACAGCAGGTAGGCGCCCGAGCGGTGTGCGCTCAGCACATCGGCGGTGACCAGCTCAAAGTTCAGCGCCGCCAGACCGCCCGCCACCCCGGCAAAAAAAGCCGAAATGGCAAACCCCAGGTAACGCACCATCTGCGGGTTGTAGCCAACAAAGGCCACCCGCTCGGGGTTGTCACGCACGGCGTTAAGCAGGTGCCCCAGCGGCGTGCGGGTCAAGGCAAACATCAGCCCGGTGCAGACCAGGGTATAGGCGGAAATCAGATAAACCACCTGAATCTGCGGGCCAAAGCTGACCCCCAGCACCGCAGGGCCTGCCACCCGGTTGCCGGCCACACCCGCCTCGCCCCCAAAAACCCCGGGGAACATCAGCGCACCAGCCCACACCAGCTCGCCCATGCCAAAGGTAATCATGGCAAAAGCGGTGCCCGATTTTTTGGTGGTGACCCAACCCAGCAGCAGCGCCAGCAGCAAACTGCCCAGTCCGCCCACCAGCGGAATCAGGCTGACCGGCAGCGGCCAACCGGCGCTGACCCGGTTGAGCGTGTGCATGGCCAGAAACGCCCCCATGCCGGTATACACCGCGTGGCCAAAACTCAGCATGCCACCCTGTCCCAGCAACAGGTTAAAGCTCAGGCAGGCAATGATGGCAATGCCAGTTTGCGCCAGCAGCGTCTGGCTCAAGCTGCTGTCAAGCACCAGCGGGGCCATCAGCCACACCAACGCGTAGGCGCCCCAGATCATCCAACTGGGCAGCCGACCCAAACCCGGTGCCTGCTTCATTCAGGACTCGCGCGCGCCCAGCAGGCCCTGGGGCCGCCAGATCAGCGTCAATACCATCAGCAGATACGGCAAGACCGGTGCCCAGGGGCTGATCACATCCACCGCCACGGCAAAGGTCTGCATCAGCCCGATCAGCAGCGACGCAGCCAAGGCCCCGGCCAATGAGCCCAGGCCACCCACCACCACCACCACAAACACGATGCCGCCCACCGCCTGCGCCATGCCGGGCTCAGTTACAAACGCATTGCCACCCAGCACCCCGGCCAGCGCCGCCAGTGCGCAGCCAAGGCCAAACACGGCGGTGAAAATGCGTGGCACGTTGTGGCCCAGCGCCTCGGTCATTTGCGGATGGATCAGCGCCGCGCGTATCACCAGCCCGATGCGGGTGCGCAGCAGCAACCACAAGACCAGCAGCACCAGCAAGGCCGCACCCATGATGAAAGCCCGGTAGGCCGGAAACTGCGTGCCAAACAGCGCAAACAAGGGGCCATCCAGCGCTGGTGGCACCCGGTAATCAACCGAACTGCGCCCCCACAGCAGCTGCACCAGTTCCACCGCGACAAAGCTTGCGCCAAAGGTCATCAGCAGTTCGGGCACATGGCCAAAGCGGCGCACCCGGCGCAGACCGTAGCGCTCAAATGCCGCCCCCAGCAGCCCCACCCCCAGTGGTGCCAGCAGCAGCGCCGGCCAAAATCCCAGCCGGTGGCTGATGCTGAAAGCCAGATACGCCCCAAGCATGTAAAACGAGGCATGGGCAAAGTTCAGCACCCCCATCATGCTGAAAATCAAGGTCAGGCCGGCACTGAGCATGAACAGCAACAAGCCGTAGCTGAGGCCGTTGAGCAGAGAAACGGCGACGATCTCCATGCCAGTTCAAGCCGGGCCAACACCGCACGGCGCGTCAGCACAGTGCCGGTAGCAACCCAGCCGCACCGCCTGCCTTATAAGAGAAATCACCGGCTAGCCCTTATGGAATATGCGCTACCAGCTATCAACAACAGAGCGTTCAGCGCAACTCTGGCAGCACGTAGTCGGCCAGCTCAATACGCAGCTTGCTCTTTTGCATCTTGCCAGTGCCGCCCAGCGGAATGGCATCGACAAACACCACATCATCAGGAATCTGCCACTTGGCGGTTTTGCCCTCGTAAAACGCCAGCAACTCTTCGCGCGTGACCTCCATGCCGGGTTTTTTCAGCACCGCCACAATCGGGCGCTCGTCCCATTTGGGGTGTTTCATGCCAATGCAGGCGGCCATGGCAACGCCCGGGTGCGCCATGGCGATGTTTTCGATGTCGATCGAACTGATCCACTCGCCGCCCGACTTGATCACGTCCTTGCTGCGGTCGGTGATCTGCATGTAGCCATCGGCATCAATGGTGGCCACGTCACCGGTCGGGAACCAGCCGTCAGCCAAGGGTGAGCCGCCCTCACCGCGGAAATACTCGCTCAAGATCCAGTGGCCCTTGACCAGCAAATCGCCAGCGCTCTTGCCGTCCCAGGGCAGTTCCTGGCCGGCGCCGTCAACAATTTTCATATCAACGCCAAACAGGCCACGACCCTGCTTCAGCCGCACCTTCATTTTTTCTTCAGGCGGCATCGTCATGTGCTTGTTTTTCAGCGTGCAGACCGTGCCCAGCGGACTCATTTCGGTCATGCCCCAGGCGTGTAACACCTCTACGCCATAGACATCGTTGAAGGCGCTGATCATGGCCGGCGGGCAGGCCGAGCCGCCAATCACCGTGCGTTTGAGGGTCGAAAAGCGCAACGCATGGGCCTGCGTATGGCTTAGCAGCATTTGCCAGACCGTCGGCACACCAGAGGCAAAGGTCACTTTTTCGGCTTCGATCAACTCATAAATCGACTTGCCGTCCATTGCAGGGCCGGGAAACACCATCTTGGCCCCGGTCATGGCCCCGGCATACGGCAGGCCCCAGGCGTTGACATGAAACATCGGCACCACCGACAGCACCGATTCGCGCGCGCTCATGTTGAGTGCGTCAGGCAGCGAACCGGCCAGCGCATGTAACACGGTGGAGCGGTGGCTGTACAGCGCCCCTTTGGGGTGGCCGGTGGTGCCGCTGGTGTAACACAGGCTCGAAGCCAGGTTTTCATCCAACTGCGGCCAGGCGTAGTCGCCGCTGCGAAACTGGATCCAGTCCTCGTAACTCACCAGATTGGCAATGCCGCTGTCAGCAGGCAACTTGTCGGCGTCGCACAGTGCCACATAAAGCCTGACGCTCGGGCAATGGGTGTGAATGGCCTTGATGATGGGCAAAAACGACATGTCAAAACACATCACCGCGTCAGCGGCATGGTTGATGATCCAGGCAATCTGCTCGGGGTGCAGGCGTGGGTTCAGCGTGTGTAACACTCGACCCGAGCCGCTGACACCGTAATACAGCTCCAGATGGCGATAACCGTTCCAGGCCAGTGTGGCAACCCGCTCACCTTGCGCCAGGCCTTGGGCGTCCAGCGCCTGCGCCAGTTTGCGCGAGCGAAGCGCCACGTCCTTGTAGGTGTATCGGTGAATATCGCCCTCAACCCGTCTTGAGACGATTTCACCTTCGCCATGGTGGCGCTCGGCGAATTCGATCAGCGACGAGATCAGCAGGGGTTGGT
>JAIFMA010000242.1 GCA_020048795.1 Rhodoferax sp. | reverse complement strand
GCAGGCCGTGGGCGTTAGCCGGTTTATCAACTTTTCTGGAGTTTCATCATGAAATCATCATCTCTGTTCATCGTTTTGGTTACGACATTGGCTTTTGGCGCCAGCGCTTTTGCAGCAGGCCCGGGGAGGTCGCAAGGCGCAGCGGCGGGCACGGGCATGGGTGCGCAAGGCCGGTCGGCCAGCGCCACCAACACCAGCACCGGCAGCGCAACCGCAGCGGCGACCAAAACCCAAGCGCAGGTTCACGTTCCAGGCACCGGTTTGGCCGACCCCAGCCTGCGTGACGGTGCCGCCGGAGCCGCTGCTGGCACGCCACGTGGTATCCACACGCCGGGGACCGGCCTGAGCACCACCCACTGAAGCGGCTAACGCCGCACCTGACGCAGGGCCGCACTGGCCCTGTTTTTTTGTTCATACCGGAAGAAAATTTTGAAAACTCTTTATAAATCAATCCCCGTCGGCCTGCTGACGGTGTTTCTGTTGGCGGCATGTGGTGGTGGTGGCAGTGGCGATGGCCCGGTTGGCAATGGTGGACCGCCGCTGGTGGTGGATGCCGCTGGTGTTTCTACCTTTGACAGCACCGTTCTCGGCGCTTCATTAACGGCCTTGCCGAAACAGACCTTGAGCGCTGCAGAGCAGGAGTCGCTCATCTTCATGCGCGAAGAAGAAAAACTGGCGCACGACATCTACGCCGGGTTGGATGTGCGCTGGGGTGTCAATACCCGGGTGTTTGGCAATATCGCCCGCAGCGAATCTACCCACACCGAAGCGGTGCGCGAACTGT
This sequence comes from Rhodoferax sp., assembly GCA_020048795.1. Lineage (GTDB taxonomy): Bacteria > Pseudomonadota > Gammaproteobacteria > Burkholderiales > Burkholderiaceae_C > Rhodoferax. The sequence goes on along the minus strand of JAIFMA010000242.1, from coordinate 6,153 downwards.
TGCTGCGGTATGCACTACCAGATCCGGCGAACGCCTTGGCCACCGGTCTTTTCCAGAATACCCTGCTGCAAGGTCTGTACACGCAACTGATGGTCACCGGCAATGTGTCGCTGGTGGACGCACTGAAGGTTGGTGCGGCCATCGAAGAGATCGACATGATCGACCTCAACCAGGCGCTGCTGGTGATGGACAACCAGGACATCGTGCTGGTGTATCAAAATCTGCTCAAAGGCTCGCGCAACCACCTGCGGTCTTTTGTCAGTACCCTGGCCAACCAAGGAGTGACCTATGCGCCGCAATACATGGCATCGGCCGACTATCAGGCGATAGTCAGCCTACCCGTTGAGCACTGACGGCTGCTGTCGGGGCCGATTTGGCCGCGTCTGTGGTCTGGCAGAATTTGTGCCACGAATGACGGCAAAATGATTCCCATGTCAACTGTCAACCCGCCCCCGCCGACCGCAGCCGTCCGCCCGTGCTCGCCCCCCGATGATGTGGCCCGCGTGGCGCTGCACAACGAGGTGCACGCCCGGCCGACCGCGCGCATCCGCCTGCCGGCCTTGATCATTGATATTGCCGTACTGCACGACGGTGTGACGCGCGAGGCTGAATGGGCGCACTTGCGGCTGCTGCCAGGTCAGTCCGAACTGGTGCCAGAGCAGCTCCAGGACAATTTTTTGCGTCTTCGTTGTGACGGCTTCAGCGTCAAATGGGAGCGGCATACCGAGTTCACCCGTTACACCCTGGTTCAACCCCTGCCGGCAGCCGCCATGTTGGGCGCTGCGGAACCGGATTTGATGGCTGGTCTGGTTGTGTCGGGCCCATGGCTGCAACAGATTCCGGGTCGCACCGTCTCGGCGGTGCAACTGGCCATGCTCAACGCGCCGCTGGGTGATGCACCCGCATTGATGGGGCAGGCCATGACCTGGCTGGGCGCGCGCACGGTGGTGGCATCCTTGATGGGTAGCAATGCCTTTAGCGCCGCAGAGCAGGGTGCGGCCGTCTCGGGTGCGCAGGGTTACCGGCACCCGCTGGGGCACTCCTGGGTACTGACCCAGTTTCAATTGCAGGAAGATGGCTTTGAGCGCATGCTGGTGGTGGCCCCAGAGGGCACCAGCCAGACCCGCGCTGGCCGCATTGCCTCGCGTCTGCTGGAGCTGGAAACCTACCGACTGATGGCCTTGCGCGGTCTGCCGGTGGCCAAATCGCTGGGCCCCATGCTCGCTGGCGCTGAAAATGCGCTGGCCAGCATCACCGCACGGCTGGAAAACAAGAGTGCCTCCGATCAGGAACTGCTCGACACCCTGGTGTCACTGGCCGCTGGTGTTGAGCGTGCCGTGGCAGAAAATGTTTTCCGTTTTGCCGCCACCCAGGCCTATTACACGCTGGTGGGGCAGCGCATTGTCGAATTGCGCGAAAAGGCCATTCCTGGCACCCAGATGATTGGCGAATTCATGCAGCGACGCCTGTCACCGGCGATGGCCACGGTGGCCGCCACCAGCGCGCGGCTAAGCTCGTTGTCAGAGCGGGTGGCTCGCACCAGCGACCTGCTGCGGACCCGGGTCGATATTGCTACCGAGGTGCAAAACCAGCAACTGCTGGCCAAGCTGACCCGCGGTCAGGAACTTCAGCTTCGCCTGCAAAGCACGGTCGAAGGCCTGTCGATTGCCGCGATTTCGTACTATGTGATCAGCTTGCTACTTTACGGTGGCAAAGCGCTGAAGGCAGTTGGCGTGCCGCTTAACCCTGAAATGGCCGCGGGTGCGCTGGTGCCGGTGGTATTGTGGGCGGTGTGGCGCACCACCCAAAAGATCCATGCCAAACTGCATGACGGGCATTGATCTTATATGAAAAATCATGCTGCAGCCCTTGATAGACAAGCGCAGGCAGCTATAAATATTGCAGTAAACTTGTCACTTAACCAGGAGTCATCATGAAAGCCTTCCAAGAGTATTACCCGGAGAACCTGTCGCATTGTTATGGCTGCGGTGCCAACAACGAGCACGGCCACCGCATCAAGACCTACTGGGACGGCGACGAAACCGTGACCCGCTTTACCCCGGAGCCCTACCACACCGCCATTGCTGGTTTTACTTATGGCGGTTTGCTGGCCTCGCTGATTGACTGCCACGGCACCGGCACGGCGGCAGCGGCCATGTACCGCCAGGCCGGGCGCGACATGAACACTCTGCCGGCGTTTCGGTTTGTCACCGGCTCACTCCATGTGGACTACCTCAAACCCACGCCGATTTCCGAGGTGTTGGAGATCCGTGGCCGCATCAAGGAAATCAAGGGTCGCAAGGTGGTGGTCGAAGCCACGGTGTACGCCGCAGGTGTGGCAACCGCCAAAGGCGAAATTGTGGCGATCCAGATGCCGGAAAATTTTGGCGCAGCGAGCTGAGACACGCGCTGAGTTGCCCATTGAAGAAAACCTCCATGAAGCCATGGCCGGTTCAGCGGGTCTGCGTGGCCTGCCACGGCCTGGTGACATCGCTCAAACCCGAAGTGGCCGAAAAGATCAAGGCACGGTACCCGGATGGGGGTGGCTTTGATGCCTGGCCTGCTACCGGCAAGCCCGTGGCCAAGCCTGAGACACCGTCATTTGAGTAGGGTTGCAACTGGGCTGTTGACGTTGCCGTTTTTTCGGGTTTGTAACAGGATGTAAGCGCAAACCCCTAGAGTTGTTGTCAACTTTGTCTCCTATAGTCGTTTTTTATCAAAATAATAGGAGACGAGCATGACCCAATATCCATCAGCAATACAACGGGGCAAATGGACCCGCATGGTCAGCTTGACTGCTCTGGCTGCACTGCTGAGCCTTGGCTTGAGCCACACCAGTTTCGCGGATGACAACCCGGCAACCAAGCGCACCATTGCCGAGCAGTTCATTCATGACATGAAAGAAGGCAAGATCGGGGAGGGCGGGGCGGATGACCACGTGGTGCAAGAGTTGATCATCAAACGCAGCATTCCCATCACCTACCGATACATCAACATTCTGATGAACACGCCCAACGCTTTTGGCCCGGGCGTGGCTTGTACGGTGTGTCACAACTCCAATGATCCTGGCAAGAGCTACCGGGGGCTGGACTTGTCCACGTGCAAGGGCATGATCGAAGGCTCTACAGAAAAGCCCAAACGCGCTGTGTTCAAGCCAGGGACCGACCCCAAGCGCGACATCCTGATTCGGCGATTGCGCAATAACCGCATGCCACTCGGTCAAGGCTTTGAGAATTCCACCTTCACACCCAACCACATGCTGGTAAAACAGTGGATTGCCGACGGTGCCAGGAACGACGATCATTTCAACAAGAACGTGCTGCCCTTGTTCTCAACGGCCAATGCATTTGGGCCCAAGACCCCGGCTTGTACGGCTTGCCACATGTCCAACCAGGAGCCGCCCAGTTTTCATGAACTCAATCTGAGTAGCCATGCCGGCATCATGCTGGGTGCCGACTCGATCGCCAAGGGTGTCGATAAAGCCACCAAGGTGATTGTGCCAGGCAAACCCGACGACAGTTTTGTCTGGCAGCACCTGGCTGAAGACCGCATGCCCCCCGGCATCAGCCCGGCCGAAGCGCGGGATCATCCCAACACCACCATTTTGCAGGCCTGGATCAAACAAGGGGCCAAGTGCGATTGAGCTTGACGGGGCATCTGAACCGCCGCCAATGGCTGGCGGCACTCGTAGCAGGTGGGTTGTGGCCCACCTGCGCTGTTTTTGCAGCTTCCAAAAGCCCAATAGTGCGGCGCAAGTGGAGCAGTGGCAACAACACGCTCGCCCCGCTGGCGATGCTGGAGGGGCAAATCCTGTTCACTGGCGACCGCACGCTAGGCCGCATTGACCCGCAGCAAGCATTGCCGGTCTGGAATGTCTCGCATCACCTCAGCAGCAAGGCGGTCTACAAGCCACGCGCGGCTGGCCAGTCGGTGGTCACAGGGGGTCTGCATGAGTTGGGTGCCTGGCAACTGGCCGATGGCCAGGCGCGCTGGCTGCACAAGGCTCACATCCAGGTTGGCACCCCGTTTGTGACGGCAGATCGTACTTATGTGGGTGACGGGCATGAGTTGCTTGCGCTCAACAATAGCAGTGGCGCCGTTGATTGGCGTTTTGCCGGGACACCCGAGACACTGGCATCTTATGCACCCACTGTCGCTGAAGAGACCGTATTTTTTGCTCCAGGAAATGGTCTGTTGTATGCCCTGAACCAGGTTGATGGTGCGCTCAAGTGGAAACTTGATGACAGCCGCGAGTGGCAATACATCCGCCAGATGTATGTGTCGGGGCAAGTACTGGTGGCGGGCACTTATACCGAGTTGTTATATGGCATTGCCGTGGACAACGGCAAAATTTTGTGGAAATTCAAGGCCGGCAACTTCATCAATTCTCATCATGTGGCGGGTGATACCGCCTATCTGTGGTCACCCACCGGTTGGATTTATGCCATCAACCTGGAAACCGGCAACGTGCGCTGGCGTCACCAAACCACACGTTATGGCAACAGTTTGGCCAATTGGGGGCCGTTGATGGCCGAGTTGGTGACGTTTGAGAACAAACTGTACTGCCTGGACATGAATCAGGTACTACATGTGCTGGACATCGCTGGTGGTCAGGCGTTGCAGCGAATTCCCTTTGACCACGATTTGCGCCCCACCCTGCTGGCTCTACACGGCCAGCAGGCCGTGCTAGCCAGCGAAACCGGTGAGATTCAGTTGGTGCAGTGGTAAATCCAGGGATGGCTGGGTGGGTGTCCAAGCCCCCCTTGCGCGCCCGGCGGGGCGAGGGGGCAGGGAAGTGAGCGGAAACCATCTACAGTGCCCGGCCCTCACCCGCCTCTTCCACCGTCTGTCCATCGCGTATGTGGTAAATGCGTTTGAAGGTGGGGATGATCTTCTCATCATGCGTCACCACAATGATGGCGGCCTGAAACTTTTCCGCCATCTGGTTCAGGATGCGCATCACACCCAGAGCGCGTTCGCTGTCGAGCGGTGCAGTGGGTTCGTCGGCCAGAATCACCGGCGGGCGATTCGCCAGGGCACGGGCAATCGACACCCGCTGCTGCTCGCCGCCAGAGAGCTGGGAGGGTTCTGCCCGGGCGCGGTGTTGCACCTCCAGCGCAGTCAGCAGCTCCAGCGCCCGGGCTCTGGCCTGTGCGTTGGGCTGACCGGCCAACATGGGCAGCAGCGCCACGTTGTCGGTCACGTCCAGAAACGGAATGAGATACGGTGCCTGAAAAATAAAACCAATGCGGTCACGCCGCAGTGCTCGCAGATCCTTGACCTTCCAGCCGTGCTCATAAATCACGTCCTGGCCCAGCGTCATGCGCCCGGCCGTGGGTTCGATGATGGCACCCAGGCATTTGAGCAAGGTGCTTTTGCCCGAGCCTGACGGCCCCACCAGCCCCACCACCTCGCCTGGCGCCACCGACATGCTGACGTTTTTCAGCGCCTCGACCGCGCTGTCGCCCTTGCCATAGACCTTGCGCAGGCCTTCAATATGAATGCCGCCGGCCTGGGCAATTTGTCCCTCTCCGGCCGGGAGAGGGTCAGGATGAGGGCTGCCTTCAGGTGCAACTTGCGGGTGTTTTTGTAGCGGGTTCATGTTCATCCAATCGCCGCCGCCGGGTCGACCTTGAGCGCCACCCGAATCGCCAGCGTGCTGGCCAGGGCGCAAATCAGCAGCGTGGCCATCAGCCCGATCACCGAGTCGCTGGGCAGCAGCAGCACATATTTGGGAAACACCGGTGCCCAGGCGGTGCTGGCCACCTTGCCGACCACAAAACCGATCAAGCCCAGCCCTAGCGCCTGTTGCAGGATCATGCCGGCAATGGTGCGGTTGCGTGTGCCAATCAGTTTGAGCACCGCAATCTCACGGATTTTGCCCAGCGTCATGGTGTAGATGATGAAGGCCACAATGGCCGCGCTCACCACCGACAAAATGGCCAGAAACATGCCAATCTGCTTGGCTGAATTGGCAATCAGCTTGGCCACCAGGATTTCTTCCATGTCGGCACGGGTGAATACCTGCACATGTTTCCAGCGTTTGAGCGGTTCTGCCACGGCATCCGCCTGCCAGCCGGGTTGCAATTGAACCAGCACCGCGTTGACGTTGTGGCTGCTGGTTTGCAAGCCCAGCACGGCGTCGAGCAAGCC
>JAIFMA010000225.1 GCA_020048795.1 Rhodoferax sp. | reverse complement strand
ACCCGTTTGCCCTCCAGATTAAGAAGCACAGTGAACTTTTCCGGCTGGGGTGAGGGCTGAACCTCAAACCGATCAAACAACCGGAACAGCGCCCAGGGGCCTTCGAAACCAAGGGGAGCGACCGGGGGAACAGTCGTCAAACGAATCTGGGAACTCACTTTCTGGCTGGGCCAGTTCAGGACCGACGATGCTGAATTGCCGGCCACAAATTTCAATATCTGCCCATCAATGTCCAGCGACAACTCCTTCAGGCCCTCGGCCATCTCCACGGCACGAATTTCCAATTTGAACCCGGGTGTCTTTCCGTTGGCGCGGAAAAACCCCTCCTTGATGCGGGCCGCTCGCTGAAAATCGGCCAAGGCGGCTGGGGTTGTTGGTTTGGCACCGTCGGCAAGAGGTTTGTAAGTCCAGGGGTTGGATCCAGTATTGACCAAAGCAGCCAGACGCCGCTGGTAAAAATCGTCCAGTAGGCCACCGCCTCCAAACAACTGACCAAAATCATCAGGCAATACATCAGACTGCGAACCGGAAGCAAAAGGATAGCGGTTGGTAATGGCTCGATTACAAAAGTCAAAAATTGGCTTGAGCTCGTTGGTCAAAACTTCTCTTTCCCCATCTCGAGTCCCTTTGGCGCCCGCATCGGCCAAGGCCACCAACATGGACCGGATCGGTTCGGGCTGGGTGCCAGCAGCGGCTTTTACGCGGTCCGCGCCACCAGTTGGCGGCGGGGGGGCCTTGCTCTTTTGTGCTGAATCCACCGCTTGCAACTGAGCATAGAGTTCACCAAACAACTTGATGACCTCGTCAATCGGGGCGGGGTTTCCATCCACCAGCCGATGGACGGCGGCAAAGTGGCTGTCAACAATGCGTTCGACGGGGCCACCACTTGTTGCAGCAGGTGCCGGTTGCACTCCTGCGAGTTTGGCCATGTCATCCTTGGCCTTGATCGCCTGATCCGCGACTATTCCGCTGACGCTTTGCGCGGCCTGTCCTGCCGGCGGAATCAGGGTGGTTTCCCTCGCCACGGCCCTGAAGTACGTTGCCAGTGGGGAGTCCACCGCCGACAGCACGCGCGCTGCTTCCATGCCACTGGCTACGCCACCGAGTTTGATGAGCCGCACATCCCCCAGATACTGGTCCCACACCTTGACATAGTCCTGCAGATAAAGACGCCGAACCCGGTCGCTCAGATCGGTCCCGGTGACATCCGAGATCTTGGCTTGCGTGCGCACCCCCAGAACCCAAGCCTCTTCCGAGGCTAGTTTCAGGGCGGCTGACTGAACTGATCCCTGAAACGCTTTCTGATAACCGTCTTTTGAGTAGAACCCCAATATTCCCTTGCTGATCGGCTCACCGCTTATGCGTTCGAAAACTTGCTGGGCATTGGGCCCAGCTGCACGGGCAACAGAAAACTCTGGCAAATCGCCCCGGTACTGCCGTTTGAGTCGGCTGTAGATGCGGTACTCAAGGGGAAATGCTGACAACATCTCTCGTGTGCTGTCGACGAGATTTTTGTCCATCATCTGTGTTTGCGCGGGCGCCCCGAGGGCGAGCAGCGCATCCAGATGGCGGTCGAGTTGTTTGCGTTGGTCCGGAGTCAGGCTGCTCTGGAGGTTGATGTCCCAATCCACCGAGATCCATCCCTTGAGGGCTTCCTGATCGAATTTTTCTGGCGTGAAGAGCATGAGGTAGCCCTTGAGTGCCTCGTAGGCCTGCTCCAGATTGTCCTTGTTGCTGGCACGCAGGCGTTCCTCCAGGCGTTTGGCCACTCTGGGCAGCAAGGCGTGCTCCAGCAGACGACGGTGGGCGATTTGGGCTGCCGCATCAAGTTTGTCGCCTTGATAAAGCCCCAGCGTGTTGAGCATGGGCGGGTTTGACAAATTGAAAGACGGCGTTTCAGCGGCCCCGCGTACCGCTGTCAGAACGGAGGGCAATGGCGTCATGTCTCCTGACTGGGGCGGCGGCAAAGACTCCACTGATTGGCGCAAAGGTGGCAGCTTCAAAGCGATCTGTTGTAAATAGCCTTGGTTTCTGAACCAGCTTGACGTCCACCCGGCCAATAGGACAACTGCAACCAAGCCAACCATCCCAAACCCGACCACTCGCATCATCAAGCGATTGCGCTCGGCCACAGCATTGAAGGCCACCAAGTGTTGCTCCGGAAAAATTAGGTCTTGCAGCAGACGCCTCAAGAAGAAACTTTTGCCATGCTGCCCGGCAATAGCGGTGGCGCGGGCCTGGAGCCCAAATGAACGCGCAAGTGATGCCATCACTCGATCAATGGGTGTGCCTTCCTGCGTACCACTGGTGAAGTAAACCCCGCGCAAGCGAACGTCTGCCTGAACCGCGCCGCCCGTTGGAAATACATGAGCAAGAAATTCACCCAACACGGGTCGCAAACTGGAAAACTCCATCGGAAAACTGAACATCCGGGCGCGTTTTGCCACGTCACGTTCGGACTGAAGACGCTCGAACAAAGCACTGTTGATGCGTTGTTCAAGCGCCTCAAAGAGAGTACCAAAAGTTGTCAGTGCAGGGTCCGGAGCAGTGGCGTCAAAAGTGAAACCCCAAACTTGGTCTCGCTGTTCTTTGTTGTAAGCATCAAAGGTTTCATTGAAGCCCGCGATGAGATCGGTTTTGGTGATGAGTACATAAATGGGCACCTTGATGCCCAATTTATCCTGTAGTTCATGCAAACGATTGCTCAACTTCTCCGCATGTTCCTTCCTTTCGGTAGCATTCTGCTGCAGCAAGTCCTGAATGTTGATGGTTAATAGAACACCGTTGATTGGACGGCGCGGCCTGGCCTTGCGAAGCAGTGACAAAAAATTGTCCCAAGCTCTTGCATCCACTTCACTGTCCGACTCCTGCGTGGTGTAACGCCCCGCCGTATCAATAAGCACGGCCTCGCTGGTAAACCACCAATCGCAGTTGCGTGTGCCGCCAATTCCCTTGACTGCCCCGCCTTTGCCACCATCGGTCAAAAGAAACTGCAAACCGGCATTTTGGAGCGCGGTTGTTTTGCCGGAACCTGGCGCGCCAATAAATACATACCAGGGCAATTCGTACAAAGAATTTTTGCTGCTAATCCAGGCGTTATCCTTTCGGCTGCTCTTGAGTTTGTCAAGAGCCTCCTTGAACCGCAGGCTGAGGACTTCAGTTTCCCGATCAGCCGCACTTGTACCGATGGAAATGCCCTTCAAAAGTGCTGAGTTGGCCTTGCGCTGGCGCCAAGCCAACCAGACAAACCGGCCAATCCACAAGCACCAGGTTAATGCAATGATCAGAACGCGTGAAATCCAGCCGTCAAGAGGCCGCCAACTGCCAATGGCCAGCAGCGGACCAAACCACCAGAACAGCGCAGTCAACGCCAAGACACCCAATGCACCCAACACCAAGGGGCTTATCAACCAGTTCGTCCATCGCTTCATCGACAAATCCTAAAAACAGGCCACGCAGGTCACGCAGCCTGTGCAAGCGTCAGGGTAATTTCGACGCGCCTGTTTTTCGCGCGTCCAGAAGTAGTCGAGTTGTCACCAACCGATTGAGTGTCAGCCAAACCCTCTGAGCGAATCCGCTCGGGCTTGATCTTTTCAGACATTATTTCTCTCACCGATTGGGCCCTATCTTGCGACAGGTGCCAATTGGAAGGATAACGGGCCGAGCGTATGGGCTGGTTGTCTGTATGGCCAGTCACCAGGATCTGCCCAGGGATGCCGGCTAACTCGTCAGCTATGCGGTTGAGCAGGGGGAGAACCTTCGACTCGACTTCAGCACTTCCTGGATTGAAGAATCCGTCACCCCGAATGGTAATGATCGAGCGATCTGCCAGATCACGCACTTCAACCAATCCGGCATCGATCTCGGGCTTGAGGAATCCCGACAACCTGGGCTTGGCGGCCGGGACGGCGGGCACCGCCACCGGCAAGGCGGCTGCCTTGACATCCATCGACTGTATGCTGGCAAATACATCATCGGATTGCCCGGACAGGAGAATTTGCAGGATCATGAAGATGCCAGCCAAAACCAGCACTGCCACAGATGCTGCCACCCACACCGGAAGTCCGTCACTGAGTCCCCGTCCTGCTGTGCTGATGCCGGCCCAATGTGGCGAAAGTTCCGGGTTGGAGGTGCCACTTTGTTCCCGCAACATCAGGGCCAGTTTCTCGCGTACGCCATCCAGCTGCGCCTGACCGTTTTGAAGCACACGGTAACGCCCTTCAAAACCCAAGGAAAGTACAGCGTAGATCAGCTCAAGCAGGCCGCGATTGGCACCCACATTCTCGGCGAGTTTGCCCAACAACTGAAATACCTTTTCACCACCCCATGACTCACTATGAAAGTGGACCAGCAAGCTATGGGTTGACCAGACACCAGAACCACCCCAAGGGGTGTTTGATGCACACTCGTCCACAAAAGTACAAAGAATATATCGACCTGCCAGGACCTGCTCGTTGGGTAGTCCACGGGCCCTTGCAGACATCTCAAATTGCTGCACGGCAGACACCAGAGCTGCACGCAGTGCTGCGGGGTTGGCATGTTGTGGCATTGTTCTGATGCGCGAACCCGTCACCAGCAGCGACGAGGCAAGCTGCAACAAGGGACTCAATCCGACCGCAACGGGTATTTCGGGCAACGCAATGCTCTCTGGTTGCGCTGCGGCAATAGGCACCTGAACGGATGCCCGATTTGGGCGTCCTGCAGACGGCTTGATGATCGTCCGGTCCTGCCCAAATTCAGAAAAAGGGTCGTCTTCGCTCATGAGAGTTCAATTGCCGTTGAGAACGAGCACATAGGCCACCTTTTTGAATTGGAAACAAGTTTCATGAGCGAATCGCCCAAAATTCGAGCTCAAGACCGGGAAACTCACCGGCGATGTGCATCGCAAGTCCACCCGATGTTTCCAGTTCACGCCACATCTCGTTACCTCGGGTTTCCAGTTCGAAATAGCTGGAGCCTGCATGGAACGGAATCTGGCGTGGCGCTACCGGCAGTGCACGAATTCCTACACCTGGCAGTTGCAAATTCACCAGATCACGAATGCGCTCCGCAGGCCCGATTTTGACTTGCGTGGGGAAACGGGACCGCAGCAGTTCTGTCCCCATCTGTGCATTGACTGCGAGCACAAAAGATGCTGACCGTTGCAGTTCGAGGTCAGGAATGATGGCGACCCTGATGCCGTATTTTCGCTCTTGTAATTCGATCGGTATGGCAGATTGTTCGCGCACCAAAGAAAGCGACTGGCGCAAATCGTTGATGAGTGAAGTGAAGCAAGCCGCCGGATCATCATGGTTGTAGGCTATCAGGTCGCTGGGCCGCTTGCTTTCACGAAAAGTTGAGAGGTCGCCTGCAAGCGCCAGCAGCATGCCAAAAAGTTGCTCGGCGTGCAGTAAGGGCGACTGCCTTGCATGAATCAGTTGCGGCTCATACCGGTTGCAAATTTGAAGCAACAAAAAGTCGGCAATTTCACCAACGCCCGCCCGCCCAGGCTGTGCCAGCCTGCCTGCCAGGGATTCTCCTCGCTGGTGCAGCAAGCCGATCACTTCACGGGAAAATCCATCAACAACTAAATTTTCGACCACGTGAAGAAGGGGCGGGATATGTTGACCATCAAGGAGAATGCGCCCATCGGTTCGCCGCTCGGCAATTCGGGCTACGCCCAAGTAACTGTAACCCTCGTTTGCATCACGCTCAAGCATCAGTTTGAGGTTAAGGCGACCAATCTGTAAAGGTGCTTGACGCAAGTTGGCAGCATGCGAATCGGCCACCGCCATTTCCACTGAATGAAAACGCGAGGGCATAGAGCTGGATACCTCTTCGACATCACTTTCAGCCACTCCTGGACGTGCAAGCGCCACAGCCAGAACAACCCGCTCACCGCGCACATCGGAGGGCACATCAATCGCCAAAGGCGCCGGATCATCTTCGGGCAATGCAAACGGTGTCCCATCCCGAAACACGCCACGGGCCCGCGTCAACCCCAGTTTGCCTTGATGCAAAGCTGCCTCGTCTATGGTCAGCGAGCAGAAGCCCCAGGGGTAGTTCAGGGACATTGCGATGCGTGCATCCAGCACGCGCACGTTGTGGCGATCCTGCTGCTGAAAATGCTGGGGCTGAAGAAACATGCCTTCAGTCCACATTACTCTGTTATGCCAGGTCATATTGAAGAATCATAGTGCAGTCCTGTCATTTGGAACTAACCTGTTTCCCCGCTTGTTCCGCGATTCGAATGATGAATTGCTATCCGCACAAACAAAGGAAATTTGATCATACACGCTTCATGGTGGTGGTTGTCAAGCGAGAGCCTTGTCCAACCACGGTAAATTTGTTCTCCATCAAATGATCAAGCGGAGGCTTGCCGGATGGAGTTTATCGTCATGCGCAGGTAATCAAAAACCATCCGAGTGTTGCGATTGAGTTTGGCCATTTTTTCTGTGATGCTGGTTTTACCGTCAGACAAGAGCATCAGTACGCTCACGGCAAAGCGGCGCACCCGGTGGGCGCAAGCGTCAGAATATGAACGTGGCCCAGGAACGCGAGTTTCTGTCACCCTTCCTGGAAACGGCCGGTGCAGGGGGCATTCTCGTTGTCGCTCAGATCAAGACAGCGCTGGATAAGCAATTGGGTCGTGGAGGATCACCTAACACTTGCATTGAAGTCCTTGGAAGACGATCCAAATCGGGTTGAATCCATTGTCTCTTGGCCGTGAATCATTGCCGCACTTTTAGTTTCACTAATGAATTAGAAATGGAATTACACGACAACTCGCAGTATTTTCCAATTCAGGTAGGCCAGTATCACGCCACTCTCATGTTTTTTGCGATGCAGATAGTCAAAGCGCTGACCTCAGGTGTTGCTTTGAGAAAGTCTTGCAGTTGCGCAATCGTGCGCAGCTTGGTTTCGTTCATGTTGATCACCATCCTTGGATGATCGTCGTCACTGCTTGTCGATGGTGCTGAGCATTGCCGTAGCTGCCACACTGTGTGGTATGAAAGGCTACAAAGCCATGGCCGGCTGGGCGCAAGACCTGGGCCAGAAGGCGCACGAGCGCCTGGGCTGCCGTCGTGTAGATGGCAAATATGTGGTGCCCAGCGAGTCCATCATCCGCGATGTGCTCACGCCACCCGATCATGGCCGCATTGAAACCCGTATTCCGAGGCCCATTTCAAAACCATGAAGTACCGTCCAGAGTTCCCCCCTGTGTCAATATGACGTGCATGGGCTTCGCCCTTGGCTTGGAAAGCTCTGGGTGAAAATAGTTGTGGGTAAAGGGCAGGGCTAGATGCACTGCGCGGCAAAGGCGCCCTGCCCTGCCCCGAGCCACAAGACGCGCAGCAATTGGTCAACATTCTGAAGCCTGGATTGACACATAAAAAGGGGCATTTATTCTGTCGCTAGCCTAATTTTCTGTCACTCACCACCATGCCATCGGCATCGGCATACAGCCAGTCGCCCGGGTTCACCCAGACACCCTGAATCTGCACCGGCACATCTTTCAAGCCCTGGTTTTTTTTCTCGGTGGGCATGGGCATGCTGGCCAGCGCGCGAATGCCCACGTCTTGCACCGCCAACTCTGCCACGTCACGCACACAACCATCAATCACCACACCCGCCCAGCCATTTTTGGCAGCTGCGGCACCCAGGTTGCCGCCCAGCAAGGCCCGCTGCAGCGAGCCTGCGCCGGCGACCACCAGCACTTTGGCAACCCGACCTTCGGGTGTTTCAACAAAGCCGCATGAATCAACAGCGGCCTTGACCAGCGAATTGTCTTCAAAACATTTGACCGTGGTCACCTGCCCACAAAACACTCGACGTGCCCCGTAATCACGAAAAGACGGAGGCAGCGCCCGAAAGGCGCTGGGTGAATCGTTTTTGTGAGCGTCACATAAATCACAGCAGGCGAAGTGCAGTTTCATTGCCAAAGTCCTCTCAAAATAGAAAAAATTGTAGGTTGTATGCAAAGCCGTCATGAAAAGATGCAATAGCGCTGCGAAATTGCACGTTCTCTCTTGGAAAGCAGGGGTTTCTCCAGTAGCATTCGCCACAACCAGCAAATTGCTGTTATTGCTGGTGATTGATCAACTACCAAGGACAACACACATGGCAACTGCAAAAAAAACGCCAGCTAAAAAAGCTGCTCCTGTCACCAAGGCAGCACCTGCTGCAAAAGCAACCCCTGCAAAGAAGGCAGCCACTGCAAAAGCCGCCGCCCCGGTTAAAAAGGTAGCCGCCAAAGCAGCTGCTACACCGAAAGCCGCAGCACCGGCAAAGACGGTAGCCGCCAAGAAGGCACCCGCGCCGTGGTCGGTGCCAAAGCCTTGCCGCGCACCGAAGTCGTCAAGAAGCTGTGGGACTACATCAAAAAGAACAATCTGCAAGATGCCGTCAACAAACGTCTGGTGAATGCGGATGCCAAGCTCAAGGAAGTGTTTGGCAAAGCGCAGGTCACCATGTTTGAGATTGCCGGTCTGATTGGCAAGCACCTGAAGTAAGCTTTTCTCCAGGCATCAAGTCCAAAAGGCCGACATAAAGTCGGCCTTTTCTTTGTGGCATGATGCTGCACATTCAAAAAAGCCAAGCCTTCTGTCAATGCTGCGTTTTCTACTCACCCGCTTCAGTCTGATCATTCCGACCTTTATCGGCATGACGCTGGTGGCGTTTTTCCTGATCCGAATGGTGCCGGGTGACCCGATCGAAACCCTGGCTGGCGAGCGGGGCATTGACCCGGTGCGGCATGCCGAACTGCTCAAGGCCTATGGGCTGGACCGCCCGGTGCTGGTGCAGTATGGCATTTACATTGGCCGGGTGTTGCAGGGTGACCTGGGCAAATCCATCATTACCCATGAGCCGGTGCTCAAGGAATTTCTGGCACTGTTTCCGGCCACTATTGAGCTGGCCCTGTGCGCCATCCTGTTCGCGTTGATTCTTGGCATTCCGGCGGGCATTCTGGCGGCGGTCAAGCGCAACACGATTCTGGACCACGGTGTCATGGGGGTGTCGCTCACCGGTTACTCGATGCCTATCTT
>JAIFMA010000237.1:7362-8587 GCA_020048795.1 Rhodoferax sp. | reverse complement strand
AATACGCCGCCGCGCTGGCCCCGTCGCCCTTCAGGCTGGCGTGAATGGCCGGGTTGTCGCCGGTGCAGCTTTTGGCAAACCAGGTGCGGAACTCGGCCTCGGAATTAACCTTGCTCTGGCTGCCCATCGGCATGGCATGGCGTGCCTTGGTCAGTATGGTGTTGGGCGGCACCGGCGAGCCCACCAGGGCCAGCACCGGGTCGGCCGGGCTGAGCAGCCGCAGCTCGTCTTCCAGCGCGTCGTACTCGGCATCGCTCATGACGGGCTGGTTGCTGTAGTAATAGGCGTGTTTGGCCTTGAGGATCAGGTCGCGCAGGGTGTTGATGCGGTTCACAAAAAAGCTCCTGGACAGGCAATGAAAACAAGCGGGTTTGAATCACGCTTGATTATTGCCGTGACTTGAACAAGAACAGTATTATTACAAGTGTTATAACTTTCAAGGTGAATCACATGTTTACGCTCAAGCTGACGCAAATCGGGAATTCGGTGGGGGTGGTGTTGCCGCGTGAGGCGCTGTCCAAGTTGAAGCTGGCAAAGGGTGAGTCTGTTTTTTTGACCGAAACCCCAAAAGGTTATGTGTTGACACCCTATGACCCGAGTCTGGATGAAGAGATCCAGGCGGGGCGGGCGTTTATGCACGATTTTCGTGACACCTTTCACCAGTTGGCCAAATGAGTCAGGTCTGGCGATGGATCAGCAAGCCAGCACTGACCCTGTTGCATGATGAGAGTCTGGCCGAACATGGTGGCGGTGAAGGTGTTCGTGACCCGGGGCTGCTGGACTCGGCGCTGGCCCGGCCGCTTAATGTGGTGGCGTACAGCGACCCAGCCAGCCCACCAGATGTTGCCACCCTGGCGGCCAGCTACGGGGTCGGGTTAGCCAAAAACCATGCGTTTGTCGATGGCAACAAAGCCTTCAGTGCTCGCAGTCTGAAGCAACGCTAACCATGCTGGCAGTCGCCGCTGGTGATCTAACCGAAGACCAGTTTGCCGACTGGCTGCGCCGTCATACCGTGGCCAGGGTGTAGCCACCCAAGCCCATGCTGGAATTATTGCCCACATGCAGCCACTGACCCAGCCACAGCCAGGGGTTAATTTCAGCGACCACCGCTGGCGTGCCGCGCAGCGTGAGTTTTGCATCATTTTGGCCTGTAGCGCTTGCTGCGTTTGCGCTGGTAGCTAGCATTGCTGAAGCAAAAGCGGTGCATGGCGGCGCGTTGATGGTG
>JAIFMA010000237.1:0-7332 GCA_020048795.1 Rhodoferax sp. | reverse complement strand
ACGAAAGCAGCGGATGTCCAGCCCCAATGGCACCGCCAGCGTCAGCCAGGGCCGCTGGCCTGTCAGCACCGGGTGTTGCAGACACTTTGCGGTGGCCAGACAGGCCCGGTCTCCCAGCGACAGACCCAGCGCCCGGGTCAGCGGGCGCAGACGGGCCGCCTCCCGTGCCATGTCGGGGGTGAACGGTTCGCACGGCAGCGCCAGTTTGTCCAGCGCCAGTTGGGCATCGGGCAAATCCATGCCCCATTCGCACAGCATGCTGAGATTTTCATGCTTATCCTGTAGAAATCTCTATAACAATCTCAGTTTGCCAGAAATCCTGAGTTTTGTCAGGGTGACGCTGTCAGGCGCTCAAACTGGCAAAAACCTGCGCATCAACCCGCTTGAGCAGCGCCTTGAAAAGCGGCGTGCGCCACTGGGCTTGTTGCTCGGCATTGCCGAAAAAGGCCGGAGTATTGAAACTGAGCTGGTAGCTCAACTCGCGCAGGGTCATTGGTTGTCCCCCTTGAATGCCACATCTGCGGCGAATCGTACTGCAACGGGATGCAGGGTTAAGGCGTAGCGCCGGGGCCGGCTGCCGCCGTCGTGGATGCGGTAAGCCTCGGCGGCCGGACCAAGGGCGGTCTTCAGGCGGCGGTCAAGCTTGGACTTGCGGGCTGAAAAATACTCGCCATCCATGCCGTCTTTCAAGGCCCGCTCGGTGCTTTCAATGTCGGCCAGGTGGCCAGCAATGCGCCGGTATTCGCGCAGATAGCGCCTGCCCCAGGCCGGGTCGGGCACGCCTTTGGTTGGGGCGCTCAAGGGTTCGCTGCCAGCCAGGGTTTGCCGCGCAAACACCGCCAGCAGGGCCAGTTCAGCCGGTGGCAAACTGACTTCGCGGCCTGCTGCCAGAATGCACTGGCGCGACAAATCCAGCACCAAGTGGGCTGGGGCCAGGGCGGCGCGGGCCGCCAGCACGGTGTCGTTAAAGCTGGCCTGCCCCGCCAGCAGCGCAGTCGGCAGCCCGTGGCGCAGGCTGACAAACGGAATCTCGGCCAGCGTGACCTGTGCCAGTGCCGTATCGGCCAGTTGGCCATCGCGCGTTTGCAGCACCCGGCTGTAGGGCGTCGGGTAGAAAAAATCGTAGCTCGACTCAAAAGGCTCGCTCACCAGCACATGGCTCAGCCGGTCTTGCGGCCGGCCAAACAGCGACAAGGCATAACCCAGGTAAAAGCCCATGGTTTTGCGGCCACCGGCAATCGAAGCGTGCAAGGCGCAGCCCGAATCTGCCGTGATGGCGCGTACCTGGGCGGTAATAAAGTCAGCCGCGGCGCGGTTGTCGGCGGGGCTGCGGATGTCGTTCATCGGCTGGCCGTGGGCATCGCGCATGACGTGGATGTGGCTGGCATCAAACCTGACACCGGGCAGGTGGTAGTCGGCACACAGCTTGTGAAACCAGCCCAGGTCGTCGCTGAGCAAGGACAGCTCAGCGCGTCTGGCCCCTTCGGCGCTGGTGATCAGATGCACCTCGGTCGGTACAAAGGGGGCAAATTCGTCTGCTGCCAGGGCGTAAAGGGTTTCGGTAACGATTTGCGGGGTCAGGCCGCTGACGGCCAGCAGAATGCGACGGGCAAATTGTGCCGGTTCGGCATCGCCCGGGAGCTTGATTTCAGGTGTTGGGTTCATGCCGGGCAGTTTAGGCAGTTTGTGTCAGCGCATGGGCTGCGGCAAGCTTGCCGCGTGGCTGGCCCATGTTATGGCCCGATAATTTATGTCAAATTGGCCTCCAGCCCTTGTTGTGTATGCCAAAACAGCTATCTAAATCATAGTATTCCAGGGGCCGGACGGACTGCTAGTAAACAAGAAAGCAACATAACAAGAAGGCACGAGAGCTTGTCAGGCTTTGCCCAGCGCCGGGTAATCGGTGTAACCCTTGGCACCGCCGCCGTAATAGGTGCTGCGGTCACCCTCGTTCCAGGGTTTGCCCCGGCGCAGGCGCTCCACCAGATCGGGGTTGGCAATGAAGGGGCGGCCAAAAGCCACCAGATCGGCACCCTCTGCGAGTGCATTTTCGGCTAACGCTTTGTCCAGGCCATTGTTGACCATCCAAGCCGCCTTGCCACCCGCTGCACGATACGCCCGCCGCAACCCGGTGTAGTCAAAGGGCCGATCGGGTAGCTCACGCGCGCCGCCAGTGGCACCCTCGATGATGTGCAGATAAGCCAGGTTGAAGCCGGCAAGTTCGCGCACCAGATAGTCAAACAATGGCTGCGGGTCAGGGTCAAACGCATCGTTCGCCGGGGTCACGGGCGAAAACCGTATGCCAGTGCGCCCGGCACCGATGGCCTGCGTCACGGCACGCACCACCTCAAGCAGCAGCCGGGCCCGGTTCTCGATGCTTCCACCAAAGTCGTCGCGGCGCTGGTTCGAGCCGCTCTTGAGGAACTGGTCCAGCAGATAACCATTGGCGGCGTGGATTTCAACGCCATCAAAACCAGCGGTTTCGACGGCGTTGCGCGCCGCCGCCTGATAGGTGTGCACAATGTCAGGCAGCTCATAGGCTTGCAGCGCGCGCGGCTCGGAGGTGTCCACAAAGCTGGGCACGCCGTCTTTGATCAACACGGTCTTGGTTTTGGCGGTGATGGCCGATGGCGCTACCGGTTTGCCACCACCCGGCTGCAAGCTGGTGTGCGAGACCCGGCCCACGTGCCACAGCTGCACCACGATCTTGCCGCTTGCGGCGTGAACGTTTTTGGTGACCTGCTTCCAGCCGTCGATTTGTTCGCTGCCGTACAAGCCTGGCACATCGGCGTAGCCCTGTCCCTGCTGGCTGATGGCGGTGGCCTCGGTGATCAGCAGCCCGGCGCTGGCGCGCTGGGTGTAGTACTGGGCCATCAGCGGCGTGGGAACGGCATCTGGCGCGCGGTTGCGCGTGAGTGGTGCCATGACGATGCGGTTGGCCAACTGCAAGTCGCCGGCGCGCACGGGGTCAAAAAGGGTGGCATGGGCATGGGTATGGGGCATGATGGGCAATCTGGATTGAGGGTAATGGGGTTATGGGGGCAAACTGACGCAATAACAGATGCACCAATGCCAATTCGACCAAGTCTGCCGCTACCTCGAGAGTTTGTAAACCGAGGTGCCGGCCAGCAGGTTGGGTAACCAGCGCACGGTTTCATCACCCTGAATGCCAAAACTGTCGAGCACGGTCAAGCCATTGCGCAAGGCCAGAATGCCCAGATCGGCGTGGGTGCCGACCCGGATATTGGGCGTGTCATACCACTGGTAGGGCAAGCGGCGGGTGACAGGCATGCGTCCGCGCAGCACGCTCAGGCGATTCGGCCAGTGCGCAAAATTGGGAAAGGCAACAATGCCAAAATGACCGACCCGTGCTGTCTCGCGCAGCATCACCTCGGCGTTGCGCAGGTGTTGCAGGGTGTCGATTTGCAGCACCACGTCAAACGAGGCATCCTCGAACATCGACAAGCCCTCGTCCAGATTGAGCTGAATGACGTTGACACCACGCTTGACGCAAGCCAGAACATTGGCATCGTCAATCTCGATGCCGTAGCCGGTGCAGCCCCGGGTTTTCTGTAGATGCGCCAGCATGGCACCATCGCCACAGCCCAAATCGAGTACCCGCGAGCCCGGCGGAACCAGCGCAGCCAGTGCTTGTTGAATCAGCGCGTCACTCATGTGGGTACCTCAACGCTCTCAAAATAGGAGCGCACTACGCCCATGTAACGGGCATCATCAAGCAAAAAGGCATCATGGCCATGGGGTGCAGCGATCTCGGCATAAGTCACGTCACGTTTGTTGTCGAGCAGGGCTTTGACGATCTCGCGGCTGCGTTTGGGTGAAAAACGCCAGTCGGTGGTAAAGCTTACCAGCAGGAATTTGGCCGTGGCACGGCCCAACGCCAGGCTCAAATTGCCCGCGTGTTTTCGGGCCGGGTCAAAATAGTCGAGCGCACGGGTGATCAACAGGTAGGTATTGGCATCGAAGTATTCGGCAAACTTGTCGCCCTGGTGACGCAGGTAGCTCTCGATCTGGAATTCGGCCTCCAGAGTGCTGAAAAAATAGTCACGTTGCGCATCGTCCTGGCTGGCGGCGATCAGTTGCCGGCCAAACTTTTCGTTCATCACATCGTCACTGAGGTAGGTGATGTGGCCGATCATGCGGGCGATGCGCAAGCCCCGTTTGGGGACGGTGCCGTGCTGATAAAAATGACCCGCATGAAAATCGGGGTCGGTCTGGATGGCCCGGCGCGCCACCTCGTTGAAGGCAATGTTCTCGGCCGTCAGGTTGGGCGCGCTGGCAATCACCAGTGCATGGCGTACCCGTGTCGGATACTGCAAGGACCAGCTCAGCGCCTGCATGCCCCCCAGACTGCCACCCATCACCGCCGCCAGGGTCTCAATACCCAAGACATCCAGCAACCGCGCCTGGGCGTTGACCCAGTCTTCCACCGTCAGCACCGGAAAATCAGAACCATAGATGCGCCCGGTGTCGGGGTTGACATGCATCGGGCCGGTCGAGCCAAAACACGAGCCCAGGTTGTTGACGCCAATGACAAAAAACTTGCCGGTATCGAGCGGCTTGCCAGGGCCAATCATGTTGTCCCACCAGCCCTCAGACTTGTCCTGGCCCGGGTAAACACCTGCCACATGGTGCGAGGCGTTCAGTGCGTGGCAGATCAGCACGGCATTGGACCTGGCCTCATTGAGTACACCGTAGGTCTCGAAACTGAGCGAATAGTCACGCAGCGACGCGCCATTTTGCAAGGGCAACTTGGCGGCGAAATGCAGGGACTGAGGCGTAGCAATCATGGCAATATGGTAGGGAATAAAAAACCCGGTATCGCTAAAGGCAAGACCGGGCTGGCGGGCATCTTTAGCGGTACTTGTTAGGCGCCCGCAATTCTGGCAAATCGGCGCATTGCCAGTATATCAACGTGTGCATTTTTCCGACAGGGCGCAGGCATCCAGGGTCATTGCCACCTGTGTCGGCATGGGTGTGAACCTTGCGCCAAATGCCAATTTATTGACGTTGGCTGACATTTTCAGCCGAAATCAGCGTAGTCTTGGGGGCATCCCGGCGCGCTGCGCCGCCTGCATGGACCCTGTCGAGGCCTTGCACCATCCATAAGGCCCTGCCATGAACACTCCTCCACCCCTTGCGGCATCCAGCGCGTTACAGCTTCGAGTCGGCTTTGAGATGGCCTACGACTGCCCCAACCCGACACCGATGATCCTGTCGCTCAACATCCACTACTCGCGCTCTGGCGATCTGCTGCGGCCAGACCACCTCATCACCAGCCCGTCCGTACCGGTAACCGCTTACCGCGACCTGTTTGGCAACTGGTGCAGCCGCATCGTGGCACCGGCGGGCAAGTTCGTGCTCAGCGCCGATGCGCTGCTGCGTGACAGTGGTTTGCCGGATGCGCAAGCACCGTGGGCCCAGCAGTTGCCGGTGGAGCACCTGCCCGAAGAAGCCCTGGTGTTTCTGCTGGGCAGCCGTTACTGCGAGACCGACCAACTGGCCCACATTGCCTGGCAGCATTTTGGCAATGGCCCCACTGGCTGGGCACGGGTGCAGGCCATTTGCGACTTTGTGCACCAGCACATCGAGTTTGGCTACCAGCACGCCCGGCGCACCCGCACCGCCTGGGAGGCTTACAACGAAGGCCAGGGCGTGTGCCGCGACTATGCCCATTTGGCCATTGCCTTTTGCCGTTGCATGAACATCCCGGCGCGGTATTGCACCGGTTACCTGGGCGACATACGCATCGAGCCGGTGCCGGCGCCGATGGACTTTGCCGGCTGGTTTGAGGCTTACCTGGGCGACCGCTGGTACACCTTTGATGCGCGCAACAACACACCGCGTATTGGCCGCGTGCTGATGGCCCGTGGCCGTGATGCCTGTGATGTGGCGTTAACCAATACCTTTGGCCCCAACACGCTGGAGCACTTTAGCGTGTGGGCCCATGAGGTGCTGCCCGGCAGCCCGGCGACCCCGGCACCAGCCGGGGCGATGCGCGGTGGCTCAGACTCGGCCCCGACGTGATCGATGATCTTGCGAGTCTGACCCGAAAAATAGGCATCGATCCGGCACCATCGGCCAAAGCCCTCGCGGTTGATTAAAAAACCATCCATCCAGGGCAGTTTTCCTCAGTCTCCTTGAAGGGCCTGCGCCAGATCTGCCAGCAAATCGTCAATGTGCTCAATACCCACCGACAGGCGCACCGCGTCTTCGGGCACACCGGCCTTGATCAGCTCAGCCGGCGACAACTGGCGGTGTGTGGTTGAGGCCGGGTGGGTGGCCAGCGACTTGGCATCGCCAATATTGACCAGCCGCGTGAACAGTTGCAAGGCATCCAGAAACGCTGCGCCAGCCTTGCGGCCTTCACCGGGGGCCGACTTGACGCCAAAGGTCAACAAGCCAGAAGCCTTGCCACCCAGGTATTTCTGCGCCAGCGCGTAGTCCGGGTGGCTGGGCAGCGACGCGTAATTGACCCAGGCCACCTTGGCGTGCTGCTCAAGGTATTTGGCCACCGCCAGCGTGTTGTCGTTGATGCGGTCCATGCGCAGCCCCAGCGTTTCAATACCTTGCAGGATCAAAAATGCATTGAACGGTGACAAAGCCGCGCCGGTATTGCGCAGCGGCACCACGCGGGCCCGACCGATATAGGCCGCCGGGCCGAGGGCTTCGGTGTAAACCACGCCGTGGTAGCTGGCATCGGGCTCATTGAGGCGCTTGAACCGCGTCTTGTGCTGCGCCCAGGGGAATTTGCCCGAATCGACAATGGCACCACCAATGCTGTTGCCGTGGCCGCCCAGGTATTTGGTGAGTGAATGCACCACGATGTCGGCACCGTGCTCAAACGGGCGCAGCAGGTAGGGCGTGGCCACCGTGTTGTCCACAATCTCAGCGGCACACCATGGCGATGGGCGATTTCGGCAATGGCGGCAATATCGGTCACCGTGCCTTGCGGGTTGCTCAGTGACTCGATGAACACGGCCTTCGTTCTATCGTCAAACAGCGGCTCAAAACTGGCCAGATGGTGCGGGTCGACAAAGCGGGTGGTAATGCCCGAGAGCGGCAGTGTGTGGGCCAGCAGGTTGTAGCTGCCGCCATACAGCGCACTGCTGGCAATGATGTTGTCGCCGGCTTCGGCAATGGTCTGAATGGCATAAGTCACCGCGGCCTGGCCGGAAGCCAGCGCCAGCGCGGCAATGCCGCCTTCGAGCGCAGCCACACGCTGTTCCAGCACATCATTGGTCGGGTTCATGATGCGGGTGTAGATGTTGCCGGCCACTTTCAGGTCAAACAGATCGGCACCATGCTGGGCGC
>JAIFMA010000055.1 GCA_020048795.1 Rhodoferax sp. | reverse complement strand
GAGCGCGGGCAATGGTATTTTCAACGTTATGTGCAGCATCTGCCGACCTCTGGCGAGATCGTGCTGTTTGACCGCTCCTGGTACAACCGCGCAGGTGTTGAACGCGTGATGGGCTTTTGTTCCGAGAACGAGTACCAGCAGTTCATTCACCAGGCCCCGTTGTTTGAACGCCAACTGGTGCAAAGCGGGGTTTATCTGATTAAGTTCTGGTTTTCTGTGAGTCGCAAAGAGCAGCGCCGCCGCTTCAAGGAACGCGAATTGCATCCGCTCAAACAGTGGAAGCTCAGCCCGATTGACCTGGCCTCATTGGACAAATGGGACGAATACACCAAGGCCAAGGAAGCCATGTTTTTCGAGACCGACACGGCCGATGCACCCTGGACGGTGATCAAGTCTGACTGCAAAAAGCGTGCTCGCCTCAATGCCATGCGTTTTGTGCTGCACAAGCTGCCTTACGCCAACAAAGAATCAGCCCATATTGGCGCGCTCGACACTTTGCTGGTCGGGCGGGCCCATGTGGTGTACGAGCGGGGTGAACACCCGGGCAGCGCCCTGCTGTAGGCTTGTTTCAGCGCGTGGCCTTGCGCCAGAGGATCAGCAAGGCCAATACCCCAATCAGGGTGAAGCAGACAAACGACCAGTTGGCCAGCGAACCGCCCAAAAATGCCCAGTCCACCTTGGCGCAATCACCACTGCCCCGGAAAATCATGGGGATGGCACGGTTCAGTGGAAAGCTTTCGATCATGCCGTAGAAGTCGCGCCCGCAAGTGGCGATTTCTGGTGGATACCATTGCAACCAGCTCTGGCGCGCCGCCACAAACGCACCAAAACCAGCCCCTATCAAGAGCAGTGCCGCACCCAGCAGATGGATACATTTTTTGCCGCTAGCCCCCGTCAGCAAAGCGATAATAGCTACAAATAGTAGAGCATAACGCTGCACAATGCACATCGGGCAGGGGTCAAGCCCGACACCGTGCTGCAGGTACAGGCCAAACGCCAGCATGACAAAACAGACGGCACCCAGACCCAGATAGACGCGGCTGATCGCGCCGTCGATCACCGGAAGCACCCACGACAACATTCGTTATTTATTGGCTTCGTCGAGCGCCTTGCACGACGGTGAACACACAGCCTGAGACTTGCCCAAAATCTTCTTGGACACCATTTGGGATCGAGCCCGGTGCTTGCCGCACAGGAAGCACGACATGGTTGCTGCGCCAAACGAGGTCGCGGCAGTGAAGGGCGAACCCGACACCTTGGATTTGTAACGCAGGCCATCGGCCACAATTTTGGTTTTGGTATCTGCTTTTGCCATAGGGCCGGATTTTACTTCAGTCGCGGCGATTGTTCAAAAGCTTGCTAAAGTTCACGCTTTTGACCGATACATGAAAAGGGTAACCATGGCGCGCACTGTAAATTGCATCAAACTGGGTATCGAAGCTGAAGGGCTCGATTTTCCGCCTTACCCTGGAGAACTGGGAAAACGCATCTGGCAAAGCGTCAGCAAGGAAGCCTGGGCGCAATGGCTCAAGCACCAGACCATGCTGGTCAATGAAAACCGCCTGAACTTGGCCGATGCGCGGGCGCGTCAATACTTGGCGCGCCAGATGGAAAACCACTTTTTTGGTGGCGGCGCTGATGCCGCGCAGGGTTACGTGCCCCCCAAGGCCTGAGGATTTTTTGCGTGCAGGCTGGCCAATCAGCCATCGAGCGCAGGCAGGGCCCGCCTGGTTGGCGGGTGCTTGATACCCACTTTTGTGCCGGACGGATTTTTTTTGAAACCTGGCTGGCTTGGCAGCGCGACCCAGATCGACCCCGGGTATTGCACTATGTGGCACTGTGCCCGGCTGCCCCGGCGGCTGGCTTGCTGGTGGCGCAGTGCGGTGCTGACCCCGACCTGCAAGCGTTGGCACGGACACTGGTGGCGCAATGGTTTGGATTGCTTCCGGGCTTTCATCGTTTTTTGCTGGCCCAGGGACAGGTGACGCTGACACTGTGTGTGGGTGATGCCATGCAGCTATTGCGCGAGCAGCAGTTTTACGCCGATGCGGTGACGCTCCACCTCCATGCTGATCCACAGTCTGGCGCACTCGAGCCCGAGTCCTTGTGGTCAATCAAGGCATTGGCCCGCTGTTGCAGGCGCGGCACCCGGCTGCAAACCCAAGGCGCGCCGGCCACTGACACCGTGGTGGCCAGGTTGCGCGGTCATCTGAAACAATGCGGGTTTGCGTTGGCCGCCACCCCAGCCTCACCCGGTGGCGCAACATGGCACCCCTGTGACGCGGTTTTCGAGCCGCCCTGGACGCTCAAAAACTCACGACACCCCGGCACCCTCGATGCGCTGCCCATTCAACGCTGCGCCGTGATCGGCGCAGGCCTGGCCGGTGCCAGCGTAGCCAGTTCGCTGGCGCGGCGGGGCTGGCGGGTTTTTGTGCTCGATCAGGCAGACATGCCTGCTGCGGGGGCATCGGGCTTGCCGGTCGGGCTGGTGGTGCCACACGTTTCGAGCGACGACTGCCGTCTGTCGCGCCTGTCACGCGCGGGCATCCGAATGATGCTGCAACAAGTCCGCGAACACCTGCAAGCCGGGCAACAATGGGCCTCTGGGGGTGTGCTGGAGCGCCAGATTGGCGGCACCCCGCAGTTGCCTGCAAGCTGGCCCGAGGTTGGCAAGGAATGGGCAGTGCCAGGCACCGAGGCCACACCAGGTGCCGCAGCGGCTCTGGGCCCCGGCCTTTGGCACGTCTTGGGTGCCTGGGTCAAACCGGCCGAATTGGTGGGCGCATGGCTGCATCAACCCGGCGTGAGATTTCAAGCCAACGCTCAAGTCAGCAGTTTGCGGTTTGACGCAGGGGTCTGGCAACTGCTGGATGTCACCGGGGCCGTTTTGTGCCGGGCTGAACGTGTGGTACTGGCCAATGCCTGCGGCGCGCGTGATCTGCTTGAAAAGTTGGCATCGCAAAATCTTGAGCTGGCACAACGGCTCAAGGCCCTGCCTGCCACCCAGGGCATGCGTGGGCTTCTGAGCTGGGCCAGGCATGAAGGGCCGGAAACGGCACCGCATCACTTTCCACCTCGTCCAGTCAACGGCTCGGGCAGTTTGATTTCGCTGATCCCGCTGGATGGCGGCAGTGCCTGGTACTGTGGGTCGTCGTACCAGCCCGACAACCAGCCTGAGCGTGCCGATCAGGACAATCATGCCCAAAATCTGGCGCATTTGCGGCGGCTCTTGCCCGTATTGGCGAATCAACTGACACCCGTCTTTGGGTCTGCGGCACTCAACACATGGAAAGGCAGCCGCTGTGTCAGCAGCGACAGAATGCCACTGGTGGGTCCGCTTGATGCTGGCCATCAACCCGGTTTGTGGATCTGTGCGGGTTTGGGCTCCAGGGGTTTGAGTTTTTCGGTACTGTGCGCTGAACTGTTGGCGGCCCGGATGGGGGCGGAGCCCTGGCCGGTCGAGGCCAGCCTGGCCAAAGCGCTGGAAGCATTGCGTGCGTGAAATCTTTTGCGCGACAGTGCGGCAAGGGCGGTTTCTTTGGATTGGACGGTGCGGCCAATGTTGAACATCAAGAATTTGTCAGCCGGCTATGGCCAAAGTCTGGTGTTGCAAGACGTGACCTTGCAGCTTGCGGCCGGTGAAATCGTGGCACTGCTCGGGCGCAACGGCTGCGGGCGATCAACGCTGGCCCGGGCTGTCATGGGTCTGGCGGCGGCGCAGGGCCGTATCGACTGGCGTGGCCAGAACATTCTGGGCATGAAAACCTTCGAGATCGCACGTCTGGGTATCGGTTATGTGCCCGAGCGCCGTGATGTATTCCCTGATCTGACGGTGACACAAAACCTGATCCTCGGCCAAAAGCCTGGCTCCAGGCAGGGTCGCTGGAGTCTTGACGACATGTTTGCTCTGTTTCCACAACTTCAGACCCGGGCCGGGGTACGCGCCGGTGTGCTCTCGGGGGGCGAGCAGCAAATGCTGGCGCTGTGCCGTACGCTGATGGGTGACCCGGCGCTGATCGTCATTGACGAACCGACCGAGGGGCTGGCACCGCAGTGGGTCGGGGTTGTCGCCGATTTTCTCAAAACGCTCAGGCAGCATGGCACCGCAGTGTTGCTGATCGAGCAGAAACTGACCATTGCGCTGGACGTGGCCGACCGCTGCGCTGTCATGGGGCATGGCCGGATCGTGTTTGACGGCAGCCCGCAAAGCCTGCGCCAGGACAGCGTGCTGCGTCAGGAGTGGCTACAGGTATGAGTCGGTGAACCAGACGGTGCTATCGCAGGGCGCGTCACGACGTGGCAATCGAGCTGTGCTGTCCTTTAGGCGACAGACCTAGGGTTAACCCGCAGTGCTCGGGATGGCGGAGTTTTCTACAATAAAAGCACGATCGTTCTATTTTATTCAAAAGGAAGACCTTATGACCGCTGAATACACCGTGCAGGGCCCTGTGGCCGTGATCACGCTGAACAACCCGCCGATCAACGGGCTGGGTCTGGCCACCCGGGTGGCCATCACCGATGGTCTGGCCCGTGCCCAGGCTGACGTGGCGGTCAAGGCCATTGTCATCACTGGCGTGGGCAAAGCGTTTTCGGGTGGGGCCGACATCACTGAATTTGGTACGCCCAAAGCCTTTCAGGAACCCAACCTGCTCAGCGTGATTCTGGCGATCGAGGCCTCGGCCAAGCCGGTGATTGCGGCGGTGCACACGGTGTGCATGGGCGGCGGGCTGGAACTGGCGCTGGGCTGCAACTATCGGCTAGCTGCACCCGGTTGCAATGTGGCGCTGCCCGAGGTCAAGCTCGGCTTGGTGCCTGGTGCCGGTGGCACGCAGCGGCTGCCACGCGCTTTGGGGGTGGAGCCGGCGCTGAACCTGATGGTAAGTGGCGAGCCGGTCAAGAGCGAGATGCTGGCCATGCTGCCAGGGCAGCAGCTGTTCCAGAAGATCGCCACTTCGCCCGGGACCCTGATGGCCGAGGCGCTGGCCTTTGCCGCAGAGGTGGCTGAGCTGCGCCCGCTGCCGCAGCTACGCAATTTGCCATGCCGCCATCCGCAGGGTGATGCCTACTTTGGTTTTGCCCGCAATATGGTCAAAGCCATGGCGAAAAAATTCCCGGCACCCGCCAAGTGCGTGGACATGGTCGAAGTCGCCACCCAACGCAGGTTTGCCGATGGCATGGCGCGCGAGTGTGAAACTTTTCTGAACCTGATGTGTACACCCGAGCACCGTGCGCTCAAACACCTGTTCCTGGCCGAGCGTGCAGCATCAAAAGTGCCCGATGTCCCCGTCGATACTGCGCAACGCGCTATTTTATCAATAGCGGTCATTGGCGCTGGCACGATGGGCGGCGGCATTGCCATGAACTTTCTCAACGCCGGCCTGCCGGTCAAGATGCTGGAAGCCAAGCCAGAGGCGCTGGAGCGTGGTCTGGCCACCATCCGCAAGAACTACGCAGCGCAACTGAAAAAAGGCAAGCTTAAGCAGGACAGACTGGACCAACGCATGGCGCTGCTGAGCACCACGTTGAACTACGACGACCTGAAAGATGCCGACTTGGTGATCGAAGCCGTGTTTGAAGACATGGGCGTGAAAGAAACCGTGTTCCGCGAACTCGATCGGGTGATGAAACCCGGCGCGATTCTGGCCAGCAATACGTCCACACTGGACCTGAACCAGATTGCCGCCTTCACCCAGCGTCCGCAAGACGTGGTGGGCCTGCACTTTTTCAGCCCGGCCAATGTGATGAAGCTGCTGGAAGTGGTGCGCGGCGACAAAACCGCCAAAGACGTGTTGGCCACGGTGATGGCGCTGGCCAAAAAAATCAGAAAAACTGCGGTGGTGTCGGGTGTTTGCGACGGCTTTATTGGCAACCGCATGATCGAGCAATATGGCCGCCAAGCCGGTTTTTTGCTGGACGAAGGCTGCACACCGACCCAGGTCGACCAGGCCGCAGAAAAATTCGGCTTTGCCATGGGGCCGTTTCGCATGGGCGACCTGGCCGGCAACGACATTGGCTGGGCCATCCGCAAGCGCCGTTACCTTGAAAAGCCACACCTGAAATACAGTAAGAGCGCGGATTTGCTGTGTGAAAAGGGCCGTTTTGGCCAGAAAACCGGTGCTGGCTGGTATGACTATGTGCCCGGCAAGCGCGATGCCATTCCAAATGCCGAGGTGGTGGCCATGATCGAGGCGCATCGCGCCACGCTGGGGCTAAGCCCGCGCCAGATCAGCGACGAAGAAATCGTGCAGCGGCTGGTGTTCTCGCTGATCAACGAGGCTGCCCGCATTGTTGAAGAAGGTATCGCCAACAAGGCCAGCGACATCGACGTGGTGTACATCTTTGGCTACGGTTTCCCCGTTCACCGCGGCGGCCCGATGAATTACGCCAATGAAATTGGCCTGTTCAATGTGGTGCAGGCCATGAACCGCTTCGCCAAAAACCCGCACGATGATGCCAGTTTCTGGCAACCCGCTCCGCTGTTGGCCAAACTGGCGGCGGTAGGCGGAGTGTTTTGATGACAGGCGCCAACGGCGCACGCGGCGTAGCAGATTTGGGGTCGGATCCCCATTCGGCCCAGCATCTTGTCATTCGTCACCACAGTTTCCCCGAATGGGGCTCTGACCCCAATTCGGCGGACCACAACACCGAAAAGTCTTGGAAGAAATAGGCCTCTATCTCATATCCATCAAGCGCTGTCCGCTATCAATACAGTAACACCTTAGAAGGCACATCATGACCCAAGCCATCATCGTCTCCACCGCCCGCACCCCGCTTGCCAAGAGCTGGAAGGGTTCCTTTAACATGACCCATGGTGCCACCCTGGGTGGCCACGCGGTTGAACATGCCATATCCCGCGCCGGCATCGAGGCGGCGCAAGTTGAAGATGTGATCATGGGCTGCGCCCTGCCCGAAGGAGCCACCGGCTCCAACATCGCCCGCCAGATCGCACTGCGCGCCGGCTGCCCAGTCAGCGTGTCGGGCCTCACGGTCAACCGCTTTTGC
>JAIFMA010000057.1 GCA_020048795.1 Rhodoferax sp. | reverse complement strand
AGGGCTACCAATTGCTGGGCATTCCTGCACCGCAGCAAACTCTGGTGCATGTGCATGCCGATGCCGATGAGTTGGGCAAGCTGTACCGTGCGGTGCAGCCTATCCACGCCACGCCGCAGGCGTTTGCCCAAGCGGTGTCTACCCTGCGCCCCAAGGCCCAGGTGACTTGGGCAGCAGCCACCGTCGAGGCCCACCAAAACTATTTGTGCTGGAGCGACCCCACAGTGATCCGCGTTCCCGGCCCACTGCAAATGGGTGAGGTGATGCAGCACCTGCGTGAGGCCTTGCCCGCAGACACCATTTTTTGCAACGGTGCTGGCAACTTTGCCACTTGGGTGCACCGCTTTTGGCCGTTTACCCACTATGCCAGCCAGTTGGCACCGACCAGCGGTTCCATGGGTTACGGCCTTCCTGCGGGTATCGGGGCCAAGCGCCTGTGGCCGCAGCGCGAAGTCGTGGTGTTTGCCGGCGATGGCGACTTCATGATGCATGGTCAGGAGTTCGCCACCGCCGTGCAATACAAGCTGCCCATCGTCGTCGTGCTGTTGGACAACGCCATGTACGGCACCATCCGTATGCACCAGGAGCGCCACTATCCCGGTCGCATCAGTGCCACGCAGCTGAACAACCCCGACTTCTGCGGCTACGCCCAGGTGTTTGGCGGGCATGGCGAACGCGTCACGACGACTGACGAGTTTGCCCCCGCTTTGGCGCGCGCCCGCGCCAGCGGTAAACCGGCCATCTTGCATTGCCTGCTGGACCCGCAGGCGATCACTCCGACGAGTACGCTGGACGGCATTCGCAGCGCAGCTTTGGCGGCTGCTGGTTAGACGAACCCCTCAACCTGGATTCGGCTTGACGCGCCCGAGTGGGTCACTTGGCAGTGCCAAGGAATCAGTACAACGTTTGCGGCTTCCCGGGCTGTCGCTGCAAAACCGACCACCGCCATGGTGCCGTTGGCTTGCGTGCACATCTTTCAAATTCACAATCTTCCAGGGCATCGCTTAACTTTGGGTTTTCAGTGTGCGTCTGCATTCGCAACTGGTGTAGTACGAATGGCCTGCACAGCCATCATGGCGCGCAAGTTTTCTTGACCAGGGTTTTGCTCCCGGACGGTGGACTGCCCGGATTTTGGATGGCCGGTGACAACGCGGGCCCAGTAACAATTTTTTGGTTTGACCTGAGGGACCCGGCGCAAGCGTCTAAGATCGCACCTGAAGATCATCCAACGCATCCCCAAACGTGCAAATCCTCTTGGTGTCCGACCTGCATTACACGCTACCCCAACTCGACTGGGTGGTGCGTGTGGCACCTTCATTTGATCTGGTGGTGTTGGCGGGTGATTCGTTGGACATCAGCTCGGCGGTGTCAATCGACGCACAGTCGGTGGTCATCTTGCGCTATTTGTCGCTGTTGCAGGCAGCCACTCGCGTGGTGGTTAGTTCGGGCAACCACGATCTCACCGGGCCAGACGCCATGGGTGAGCAAGCCGCCCTGTGGCTGGGTGAGGCGCGTGCGCTCGGGGTCCCGACCGATGGCGACTCGCTGCTGCTGGGCGACACCCTGATCACCATCTGCCCGTGGTGGGATGGCCCCGAGGGCCGTGCCGCACTGCAAGCGCAACTGGCTGCGGATGCGCTGCGTCGCCCGGCGCGTTGGCTCTGGGTTTACCACTGGCCGCCCATGGGCTCACCCACTTGCTGGACCGGTCGCCGTCACTATGGCGATGCCGACATCGGTGGCTGGATCAACCAGTTTCAACCCGACATGGTACTGACCGGCCATGTGCACGAGCCGCCGTTCAAACCCGATGGTGCCTGGGCTGACCGCCTGAACAACACCTGGGTGTTCAATGCCGGCCGTCAGATCGGGCCGGTGCCAGCGCATGTCGAAATCGACCTTGCGGCAGGGTCAGCTTCGTGGCGTTCGATGATGGGCTCCGAGGTGCTGCAACTCAGCGACCACGAGCGTCCGCCGCGCAGCGTTTTCTGAGCCAGGGCGCGGCACCCCCTGCGCTGTAGCCTTGAGGGGCTTTCATTTCATGTCCAAATCATCCGTGTCGTGCTTGCTTGGCATTCGGACAAGCCAGTGCACTGCCAGCCGCGTCTGGCCCAGGCACAAATGATTTG
Source organism: Rhodoferax sp. (assembly GCA_020048795.1). Lineage (GTDB taxonomy): Bacteria > Pseudomonadota > Gammaproteobacteria > Burkholderiales > Burkholderiaceae_C > Rhodoferax. The sequence goes on along the minus strand of JAIFMA010000057.1, from coordinate 4,931 downwards.
AAAATGGAATCAGTAGTCGGGATTGGGGTCACGCAGGGACCCGGTTCTGGCCAGCGACCCCTGCCGTTGGGCCAGTTCACGCAACACATCAGACACCATGCTCAGGCCAGGTGCGTCACCATACTGGTGTTTCAGGTCGGCTAGGTAGGTGGTGACAAAATTCAGCCGCTCCGCCAGACCCACCGCCACCAGTCGGCTGATGTCGGGGTCGGATGACAGAAACGCCTGGCCATCGCGGGCATGGCGCAGCACGCTGGGTACTGTAACCACCACGGTGGCACCATGGGCGGTGCCAAGCAGGGTTGAAATCTCGCCCACCATGGCACCTGGCTGGTTGATGCCATTGATGACAATGTCACCCTTGCGCACCTGCAAGGCACCACTGACCAGCACCCAGATGCCGCCGGTGCTGCCACCTTCATGGACAATAACATCTCCGCTGGCAAAGCAAACCTCGGGCAGATGGTCGGAAAGTGTGAGCATGTCTTTCATGGGAATATGGTAAACGCGAATCCACCGAAAAGCCGGGCATGCTGCTTGCTAGCGACCTCCTTTGACCAGTGATCGTTGCACGCACCCGTCACGTTAGGGCCCATAACGTCATAACTTGTGCATTTGGCGGTCGGATTTGGGATGCAATGCAATGCTAGGTGCCCAAAGCTGGCGAGCTAAATGTGTATGTTATTTGTGGACAAGCCCTTAGGGGTCAAGCAAAAATAACTTGAACAGTTCGGCCGCACTGACAAGCGCAATGTGTTGTTGCCAACCGCTTGTGTGGTCAGCTACACCGCGCGGCTTGCGCCTAGCCTTGCACTTGCCATCACGACCTCCTTTGTCCAAGTTATTCTCGCTTGACCCCTTAGCCCACAACGACACAATTTGACACTTGGAACAACGCCCATGATTCTTGAACTCACGGTTTTTTTGCTTTTTTGTGCTGCTGCTCTGGGCTGGGTGGCGCACCGGCTTCAGTTTCCTTACCCGATTGCACTGGTTGCCGGGGGAGTCATTCTGGGACTGATTCCGCGTCTGCCGCAGTTTCCGTTTGATCCCCAGTTCATTTTGGTGCTGATCCTGCCGCCGGTTCTGTACCAGGCCGCGCTCATGACATCGTGGTCAGACTTCAAGGCGCACGTCAGGCCGATTGGCCTGCTCTCGATCGGGCTGGTGCTCGCCACCACACTGGCGGTAGGGGTGGCACTGAAGCTGCTGGTGCCCGAGGTGCCGTGGGCAGCGGCGTTTGTGCTGGGCGCGATTGTTTCCCCACCCGATGCGGTCGCCGCAACGGCCATTCTGTCCAAGTTGAAAATTCCCCGGCGCGTTGTCACTGTGCTTGAGGGCGAAAGCCTGGTCAACGATGCCGCTGGTCTGGTGATCTACAAATTTGCCGTGGCGGCGGTGTTGACCGGGGCTTTTTCACTATCCGGGGCGCTGGTGCAATTTGGCGGCATTGCCATCGGCGGCATTGTGCTGGGCATTGGCATGGCGCACATCTTTATTACCATTCACCGGCGCCTGGGTGACCCGTTCATCGAAGTTCTGATTTCCTTGCTGGTGCCTTATGCCACCTACATCGTGGCCGAGTCCCTGCATGCCTCGGGCGTGCTGGCCCTGGTGGCGGCGGGTTTGGTGCGCGGGCGTTACGCACCTGAAATGGTTTCGGCATCGATGCGCATCCTGGGGCGTCCGGCCTGGCAACTGGTGGTGTTTTTGCTCAACAGTCTGACTTTCATGTTGATCGGGCTACAGATGTCGTCCATCCTGGACAAGCTGTCGTTGTACTCTGGCCTGCAATTGCTGGCGCTTGGCAGCACGGTCAGTCTGGTGGCCATTGGTGTGCGCTTTGTCTGGGTTTATGCCGCCGCACTGCTGCCTGGTGCCTGGAACAAACAAGGGCTGGCCCAGGAACCCCCTCCCAACGCGCGTGAAAACTTCATCATCAGCTGGTGCGGCATGCGCGGCATTGTGTCGATCGTGGCGGCACTGTCGCTGCCGCTTGTGCTGCCCAATGGCGCTACTTTCCCGCAGCGTGACCTGATTGTGTTTTTGACGTTTTTTGTCATCGCGGTGACCCTGGTGGTGCAGGGCCTGAGCTTGCCGGTGCTGATTCGCAAGTTGCAAGTTGGATCGACGTGGAACGCGCACGAAGAAAAACTGCGTGTGCGCGCTGCCATCAGTGCCGCAGCCCTGCGCGCGCTGGAGCAGCATGTGCTACAACATGCTGCAACAGGTGCCTGGATTGCATCGCTGCGCGCAGAAATAGCCAGCCGCATTGCCCTGGCCGTGCCCGACGGGCAAGACGACGGTGCGAACGAAGCCAGCAACTTGCAACTGCGCCACGCGGTGATTCAGGCCGAGCGCAAAGAGCTGATACGCTTGTGGCGCAACAACCAGGTCAGCGACGAGGTGATGCACCGGATCGAAGAGACGCTGGACCATCAGGAGGCCAACTTGTGAGGGCTGTTACCGCACCGCGGCCCCAACCCCAACCCCAACCCCAACCCCAACCCCGACCCGGTCAACCCATACTTGCAACAGGCTGATGGCGCTGCCCAGGCGATTGTCGGCAGTGGCGCGCGCCGGGTTGGCCTTGCCAGAAATCAAACGGCAGCCCTATCCGGTGTTGCGAACACCCCCGGCAATCGCGTTGACCGACAGAAACAGCCGGCCCAGCAGCTTGTCGGCACCATCGCTCGATCTATCGCTGATGCCATCATTGTTCTGTTCCTGTTGCCATTGCCGCAGCAAGTCGATCTGTTGCCGGTGCAAGGCCGCCAGCGGTGCCTGGCGCAGTTGCAAGGAGGCAAGCTGTGTTGGTCGCCGCTGCGCCAGCGGCGGCTGCAGGGGCGCAGCATAACGGCTGTCCCCAAGCCGATTTCTGTTTTACGAGTCCATTCAGTTCGACATGCCCTGCTGCGCGTCCGAATCTGCGTCGAAACCAGTGCAGCCCCTCAAAAGCGCATTTAGGGCCAGGCAATCAATTGCAATAACTCATCGGCAGAATTAATTGTGGCATCTGCACCCCATGTGGTGGTGTCAGCCTTTTGCCCCAGGTACCCGTAGCTGACGGCCACTGTTCCCATGCCGGCCGCCAGGCCAGCGGTGATATCGCGCTCGTCATCGCCCACGTAAACGCACCGTTCGGGCGCCACGTCCATGCGTTGCGCTGCTTCCAATAGCGGTTGGGGGTGCGGTTTGGCGTGAGGCGTGCTGTCACCACTGATAATGACGCTGGCAGTGTCAAACAAGGGCATGCACTTGGTCAATGGAATCGTGAAACGCGCCGATTTATTGGTGACGACACCCCATTGAAGTCCACGCGTCTGGATTTGAAAAATCAGTGCGGGAATATCCTGAAAAACCAAGGTATTCCTGGTCAGCGATGCCTGGTAATTTTCTAAGAATTCTTCGCGCAATGCTCCGAAGTCGGCGTGATCCGGTGTAATTCCAAAACCAACACCCAACATGCCCCGGGCCCCGGCGCCCGCCATCGGTCGGTATTGGGCCAGCGGCAAAGATGGCAAGCCACGCGAGGTACGCATTTTGTCCACAGCGGCACCGAGATCAGGTGCGCTATCGATCAGGGTGCCATCCAGGTCGAACAGGATGGCCTGCACATCGAAAAAGAGAACTTTTGCGTTTGGCACGGTTGCTAGCTCGCCGACTTTTGGGTGCCCAGCAAATAATTGACGCTGGTGTCGTTGTTGAGCCAGTAACGCTGGGTGAAAGGATTAAACGACAGCCCACGACTGTGAGACACCGTCAGACCGGCAGTGCGGCAATAACCGGCTAGTTCGCTCGGACGAATCATTTTGGCGTATTCGTGGGTGCCACGCGGCAACATGTTCAACACATATTCAGCCCCGACGATGGCCAGCAAAAATGATTTGGGGTTGCGATTGAGTGTGGAGAAAAATACCCATCCGCCGGGTTTGACCAAAGTCGCACAGGCTCGCACCACCGAGGCTGGGTCTGGCACGTGTTCCAGCATCTCCATGCACGTCACCAGGTCAAAGCTGGCAGCTTGCTCGTCGGCCATGGCTTCTGCGCTGATTTCACGATAGTGCACGTTTTCTGTTTGCGCGTCCAATGCATGTAACTGGGCAATGCGCAGAGCCTTGGTGGATAGATCAATTCCGGTGGCAGTGGCACCTGATCTGGCTAAAGAGTCCGTCAAAATACCGCCGCCACAACCAACGTCCAGTGCTTTTTGACCACTCAAAGGGCACAGGCTCTGAATCCAGGCCAAGCGTAGCGGGTTGATCTGATGTAGGGGTCGAAACTCCCCGTCTGCATCCCACCAGCGGTGAGCCAAGTCAGAAAATTTGGCTAGTTCGGCAGCATCGGCGTTGATCGTTGTATTCATGCCCGCATTATCGGGAATTTATTGGCCCAATAATTTGGCTTCAGGTGTTCCCACCAAAAACAAAACCCACCTCAAAGGTGGGTTTTGACTTGAGCGAAAAGTGGCTCAGGCCTTCTTGGCCCAGGCACTGCACCAACCCTTGGCGGTGACTTCCTTGCCGGCAAACAGCGGGCAGGGGCCCGAGGCGGCACCGGCCTTGCCTTGGTACAAGGCACAGTTGGCGCAACTGTTGCCAGCAGCGTGTTTGGGCTGTTTCTTGGCATCAACCTTGCTTGAGTCTGCAGCATATCCCAGGCCCATGGCGGCGGTGTCTTTCTCATCAACCATCGGTGCTGCCATAGCCATGCCAGACGCCAGAGCGCTGGTACCGATCACAGATTGCAAAATGAATACGCGACGACTTGTCATTGGTTTGTTTCCTTTAAAGTTGAAAAAAATTACAGCCATTAGAACTCATCAATAACAGCTGACGACCATTGTCGATGGCGTCGTGAGTCAAGTTACTGATCAAAATCAATACCCACCTAAATAAGTCTGCTGTTATACATGCCCGTGATTGCACGGC
>JAIFMA010000219.1 GCA_020048795.1 Rhodoferax sp. | reverse complement strand
ATGCTACAGCGCATCATGCACGACCCCACAGCACAAGCCTTGCTGGCTGCACCGCTGTTGGTGTGCACCATCGACCACTTGACCCCCGCCAGCTCCATGCCGCCGGCAATCATCTCGATGGTCTTGCCTGCACCGACAGCATGCGCCAGATAGGTGTTTCCAGTCTGCACCATGCGCCAGATGGCTCGCAACTGATGCGGGTGCAGCTTGAAGCGCAAACTCACGCCCGGCAATGTCAGGTGCGAACCGTCAAACTTGCGCGGTGCGATGTTGTTGAACTGCTTGTTGTACATTTCAACCAGTTCTGTAGCCCGCTCTGAGTCAGTCCAAACCCAGCCCTTGAACTTGTCCTTGATCCTTTTGGCAACTTCATTGGCTGCGGTTGTGGCATTTGTATCTGTGACGGTCTTTTTATCGACCGTCATCATGACCTTGATGCTTCGGCTGTTGAGAATGGCTTCCAGCAGCTCAGATGGTGTTCTCTTGGCTGTGCCGTATTCATTGCCCGCGTTGCGCCCGGTGCGCAAGTTTGCACCTTCTACCGTCCATGTTTCTGTCTTAACGTCGAACTGAACCGCGCCTGCGCCAATCAACGTAGCAAACTCGTTGACGTGAGATACTGGAACAAAGGATGCACCTAACTTGACGCTGATCTGGCTTGGACCCAGCTTTTCAGGTTGAGCCTCTTTTAGCGCCTCGACGTTGCGCATGAACTCAGGGTTAAGCCTGGCCGCTTCTTGCGCCTGTTCAAGCTTTGACGCATCTCGCACCGCCTTGGCCTGACTTCAGCCATTCAAGGCGATTGCATAACATCAGTTCCTATTGGTGGCAGGGCACTATGAAAGTGAAAAAAGTACTCGCGGCATGGCGTGGAGAACCGCAATGCGAAAAATGCCAGGTCCGCCACCTGGCCTTATTTTCGGAGCTTGCTGAAAGCGATTTCGTGGGACTTCATCTTCATATTGAGGATTTGGAGTTTCCATCTGGCAACATTATTTACCAGAGCAAAGAACCTGGTCGGGCGGTATTTACCGTGCGCCACGGCGCAGTGAAACTGGTGCAGTACCCGCCAGATGGAACGCAGCGGACTGTTCGCCTCTTGCGGCAAGGTGCAGCGCTTGGGCTGGAAGCTGTACTTGACAAACCATACAGACACACCGCCATCACAATGCAAAACACCCTTTTATGCAGAATACCTACAACCGCCATTCATCAACTCAATGTCCAATCCCCAAAACTCTATTCTCAACTCATGCACCGTTGGGAGCAATCTGTCGAACAGGCGGATGAATGGCTAACATTCCTTTCAACCGGAACCGCTCGGACAAGGGTTGCACGACTTTTTCTGCACCTCAATGGGGATGCATACGACACCTCCTGCCAGTTGTTCTGTCGAGAAGACGTTGCAGCCATACTTGGCATCACCAGTGAAACGGCATGCCGGATCGTCGCTGAATTTTGTCGCGACAAAGTCATCAACGCACTTCCTAACAATCGCTTCGAGTGTGACCTCCTGAGACTCAAAAAAATCGCGTCAAACTGACATTTGTCAGTCACTTATACCCCTAGCACTGCTGTCTGTCATTGCTGACCGAGGGCGGGTCAAATATCGTCTGCACTGCGGAATCGAGACGAATGCGACGGACAAGAAGCTGTCTTTGGTCGACGACCGTGCAACTCAAAAGTAGGAGACAAATGATGCGAAGGTTATCAACAGCACGTTTATTCGTGATACGAGCGTTAACTGGCTGTAGTTTTGCGATTACAGCGGCCAACAGTTGGGCCATGGATGAAGTTGTCCCAAATAGGCCAGCGTCAGCAAAGGTCGTGGTCAACCCACAAGTAAAAGCTCAGCCCAAGCAATATGAATATGCGGTATTCAAGAAACATTGCACTCAGTGCCACGAATCTGTTGCTGACCCTGAGAAGCCAGGCAAAGATCGTGACGAGTGGTATCGAATCATTAATCTGATGGAAAGCCACGGCCTCAGCATTAACCAAGATGAGGCCGACATGATTGTTGATCTTTTATATGCTCTACGGCGTGGCCCCTCGCCACATTACTAAGTCGCACAATTTGCAAATTATTCTAAATATCACTGAAAGCCCCTTTTGTTATATAAAGTTAGATCATTTGCCCTGTAATGGGACGATGTGCAAATATTCGTTTTGACGCTGAGTAATTTACTCTAATGGAGACTGATTATGGAACGTAGAGATTTTTTGAAAACAATGGCAATTGCTGAAGTTGCAGCTTCGTCCAGCGCCGCATTGCTGCCTGGCAACGCGGAGGCTGCGGATATGCTGGATATCGGTGCAGTCAAGAGCGTTAAGATCGACGTATTGTCAGAAACCAGTTGGTTTAGCAATGACAACCTTAAGAACAGTATGCTTGAGTACGGTGGCGCATCTACCAACCAGTACACTATTCCATGGGATGCAGACAATGCAGGTGGATATTCCTCATTGATCACTGTGACTACACTGGATGGCAAATCCCACAAGATACTCATGGACAGTGGTTGGAGCAATGCGTGGATGGACTATGTGTATGAAATGCATGGAATTCCAGCAATGCTTCGGAGTGGCGAAATCGAATTCATGGTACTGACCCACTGGCATCTTGATCATTATTGGGGGATTGAGTCAACGCTAAAGCACAATCCTAAAATAAAGATTTTCGCGCCGGCCACGCATTATCCCGAAGATATGGCGTTGTTACACGATAAAGCGCACCACTCAGCGACTGACAAGCAGGGCAAGCAAGTGCCGATTTGCAAGAATGATGTCCCACATACTGGTGAGCTCGTTCTTTGTAGCACGCAAGGCGAGAAAGGTGATGGAGTGTACAGGCCATTGCCCGGCATGGCCATCAAGCTATTTGATGTACCTATTTTGCTTCGGGTACGCGGAGAGAACGTTCTTTACTTCAATGTTAAAGATAAAGGAATTGTTACAGTTACAGGATGTTGTCACCCAGGAATTCTTAGCCTTTTCTCTGAGGCAAGACGTACCTTCAAGGACTATAAACCCTATGGTTGCTATGGCGGACTACACCTTACTCTGTTTGAGACTTGGGATCCTAAATTTGACGACATCATTCGGGGCGTGAAATCATTTGGATTGCAAAAGGTCGCATGCAACCACTGCACCGGCTGGCTGTGGGCGGAAAAGGCAGCAGAGGCTGGTATCCCAATCGTCAAGGGCACGGACAAATATAAGTCATATAAAAGGCAATCAGCGGTAGCCAAGGCGTCTAATGTGTTTTTGACGAACGGCGATACGGTGATGTTTTAGGTCAACTTTGTGCTTCCTTCGCACACTGCATTTTGCAAACTGTGCGAGACAAACATTCCTGGCCCCTCAGGCCAGGCAGTTTTTCGTAAACGAAGTTGTGCGTAAAAGTTACGGAGCCGGAAATGAACGAAAATATTATTAGTCCGTTGAAGCGTAACGGCATGAGTTTTTTTTATGGATTAGTAAACCTTGTTCTTGCATTTGCTTCAGTTTGCGGGCTTTGGTTTGTTTTTTTTCATCCTAATGGCATGATGGCGCTGTACACGCCAATGTACGGTTTTTCATTGCTTGTCGCATTTGTTGTCTCGATCGTGCTGATAAGTAAGACAGCAAATTTTTACCCCCTTAGTGGCCCATCGCTCGGAATACTACAGTGGGGATTTGTGCGAACGGGTGCTGCTGTGGTGATAATGCTTGTTCTGGTCTATGGATTTTTCTGGGGATTTATCGGGCGATTTGGAATTACCTACTTCAGTCCATATTCCATCGTCGCTGCAGGAGGTGTGGGGTCTGAAATTTTCAATGCGCGCGAAAATTCCTCCACAGCGATTGTGTATGTATTGACAGCGTTTTTGTGGGTCGCGTTGACTTGGTCGGCTGGTTGTCGGCAATGGCCTTGGGAGGGTGTGCAGCAGGGGTCAGCCGCACTCGCTCGCCTCGGTGTAACAGGTTTACTCAGCGTCGTTGCTTACGTGATCCTCTTTCATCCCCATGTTTCCTACCTCTTCTTTCCTGCCCAAACGATGGCAGGTGTGGAGCCTTGGTGGTCGAAATGGGCGATGACGTCAAGCGCCTACTACAACCTTGGTTTGTTGCTCAGCGTATTGATGTGGGTCATTATTTCAGATGTACTTTGGGAGGGGTATCCCTGGAGAATTGTCGATCGTAAAGATAAGGGTAATTTATTGCGTGGCCTGTTTACGCTGGTCGGGACGTTTGTTCTTGGCGTAATTAGTTTTATTGCGTTGCTCAAGGTCATGAAAATATTTTGGTTCGACCCGTTTGAAGGTGGGCAATACACTGATGCTCCATATTTTCGTTACCTTCACGTTGGAGAGATATCCACATTTGTTGCTTTGTCTGCTTTTATTGTAAAAACTTATTTCGACAATCTTGTCAAGAAGTCGAACATATGGGTAAGAGCAATACTAAGAACGCTTGCTACATTTCTTTTGGGAGCGGCTTTTTATTTTTTTTATTATTCTGATCTTTCAACTCTTCTGCTTGGCAAGGTTCCTGGTTTGGCGCAACCGGAGGACACGCCGCTCGCATGGACAATGCTTTTTCTAAGTGTTGTTTTAATCCAAGCGGAATTCTTCGCTGGATGGCCTCTTGCTAGGATGGAAAGTCATGAATGAAACATTGGCCAATGAAAGTCGGCGACGCTTCTTCTCGCGTGACTCCAGCAAAGCTGTTTTAGAGGTGGAGGCCAGCATCCGTCGGGAAATGCTCGCCGCCAAGCGCCTTCTAGAATGGGAACGTGCATTTGAGACCGATTTGTTGGCCCTTGGTCCAGAAATGCTTATGGACATGGCGCATCGAATGAGCGGTGTCACAGTGGACACAGATTACTCCACAGTAGCGAGAGAACTTGCAAAAGGTTTCGAGAAGGTTAACGATGAACGGTGAAAGCTTTTTCCGATCAACGATCGGAGCGATGATCTCGCATGGTTTTGCCGTAGATGATGTCCGAACGAAACTCTTCTTGAAGGGAGCCAGCGAGGTATGGGGTGGGGAAGAGCTAGACGCTCATCCCGCTTGGTATTTCTGGTTGGACAATCGGCCGGGCGCCTTTAGGCTTCAGTTGGTCAACTGTGGGCGGGTGGATGAACTTGCCGGATCTGTCATCCGGGGGATATTTACGGTTAAGTATTACCCGTCTCCTTCAGAACCAGTGTTCCGCCATTTTTCGAATTTGGAGCAGGCGTTGATTTTGGGTGCAGCCTTTGATCAAACAAACACGCCTAAGCTTGCAGGACAAGTACCTGGTAATCTTTTTAATGTTGGTTCAATTGAGTTTTTTCGAGATTTGGAAAAAAAACAGTCGTTCCTCCTTTATACCAGCCTCGATCAGTTTAATTTTCATCCAGTTGCATCAGCAAAAAATACATTTGAGAAGCAAGAGTTGACGGTTGCTGACGCTCCAAAGGAGAGACAGATTCCGGCTTGGGACCTTGGCTACCCTCTTTTTGATATGAGCGTCGGGCTACATTCGTTCCTAACGAGAGAGTCGCCGAAACGTATCATTCTCAGTCATCAAGGCGGATTCGAATTTTTTGAAAGTAGCACTGGCTGTCTCTTACAACAAAATTCGAGTTCGACCACATTCAAATCGCTGCTGGTCGCCTTTCGTCCTGAGTCTGGCGATGGAGATGAAGTTGCTGAACAGTCCGTCATTTCATTGATGTTAGGTTCGTCTTGGAAATCCATTTACGATGCTTCCTTTCAAGGATGCCCGGTTCATAGACACCCGCATGGCGACAACGACCGGATCCTCATTTCGAACAGGCATGAAACTGAAACCTGTGTTGACGATGATGATCATCGACATGTGCAGGAAGTTTATTCGACTACCTGTCTGAATGTCGCTGATTGTGGGATTCTTTCCGAAGGCCAACTAGTGCTCAACGAGCAGTGGTGGTTGATGGCAAACGCTGAACAATTTATGAAGTCAATGTGCGGATGTCACTAAGGTCCCATCCGTAAATAGCTTGCAGGGCTTGCAGCGCACCTTTCGGTTTGTACTCTGAAGGTTGTACTTTACAGGACTTGATTTCACTCACGGTGGCGGTTTCCTAGTGGCAAGAACAACTTAAACTTTTGTTCTGAAACCGAGGTCCACTTTCCTCCGATGCGCTGCCTACAGTTGACCTGATTTTTTGAGTCGGCCCGAATGACAGCCGCTCTTAGCAGTCCAGCTGCACCTGCCCGATCAACTGCCACGGTTTTGCAAGCCATCTCGGATGATGAATCCGTTCGCCCTGAGCTTGGTCGTTGGGCGTTGGGCGTTTGTCGAGAGACGCTGAGCGACCAGCTTAGCATGAACGGTGTTTCACGTTAAATTTCCTGATGCCCTTGAGTATTTGCAGCCACCCCCAAGCTATGTCCGATCTGGGTTTGCCACTACAGACCCTTTCATTTTCTGGAGATTTCCCTCATGTCCGTATTGCAACAAAAGCTAGCATGGCGTTATGCCACCAAAAAGATGAATCCGGCCAAGGCTGTGTCGCAAGACAAGGTGGAGCGCATTCTGGAAGCAGCACGCCTGGCACCCACCTCCAGCGGTTTGCAGCCTTACGAGATTGTTGTGGTGACCAGCCCGGCGGTGCGTGAGCAAATCAAACCCATTGCCTGGAACCAGAGTCAGATCACCGACGGTTCGCACCTGCTGGTGTTTGCCGCCTGGGACACCTACACCGCCGAGCGCATCAATGCGATGTTTGACCTGACCAACGCCCAGCGCGGTGGTACCAACGAGGGCTGGGAGGCCTACCGCCAGACGTTGCTGGCCAGCTACCCGCAGCGTGACGCCCACACCAATTTTGAGCACGCCGCCCGCCAGGCCTACATCGGCCTGGGTGCCGCGCTGATCGCCGCCGCCTTCGAAGAGGTGGATGCCACACCCATGGAAGGTTTTGACCCCCAGGCGCTGGACACCATTCTGGACTTGCCAGCCCGCGGCCTGCGCAGCGTGGTCATGCTGCCGCTGGGTTACCGGGAAGCTGATCAGGACTGGCTGGTCAACCTGAAAAAGGTGCGCCGCCCGCGTGAGCAATTCATCACCGAAGTGAAGTGAGCTGACCCACCCTCATGGGCCACAAGCCCTTGCCGCATGACGGATAGGCGTTTTAACCACATGGGGCCAAGTATCACACCGTGGAAGCGTCCTCAATCTGCATGAAACACTCGATTTACCAGCCCAGGTG